>NZ_JBHVDM010000116.1:0-19231 GCF_042802775.1 Nocardia sp. NPDC057455
GCTGTTGCCCAGCGGCTGGGCAACAGTTGCCCAGCCCCTGTACAGGCGTTCTACCGGCCTAGTGGGAGATTTTCCAGCGACCGCATAGGAGTTCTACGACCTGACTGGCAAGATTTTCCGCGCGTAGCATGGCAGCCGTGAATGAGGCTATGGCCGACCTGCTGTCTCCGCTGACCGAATCGCGACGTGCCCACTCGATCGCGGTGGGCCGGCGAATGGAGAGTGTCGCGGGACTGTTGCCGGCGGAACTGCGTACGGATGCGATCATGGCGGCGTATCTGCATGACGTCGGCTACGGGTATCCGGACGTGGGGTTCCACCCGATCGACGGTGCCCGGCTGTTGCGTTCGCTCGGGTATTCGCCGGTTGTGTGTCACTTGGTGGCATTTCATACGGCGGCAGAGGTGGAGGCGGACGTACGGGGCCTTGATGTCGGCCTGTTCGAAGAGTTCCGGCTGCCCGGCGTTGCAGGGCTCGACGCTGCTGATGACTTCATGTGGTGGGCTGACCTCTCCACCGGGCCAAACGGCGAGGACTTCACGGTGGATGAACGGCTGGCCGAGATCTTAAGAAGGTACGAACCAGGAAGCGTGGTTCATACCGCCATCACACGAGCAGAGCCACGGTTGCGGATGGCGGCTCAGCGGGCGTCGGGGTCGATGTAGGGTTCGCTCTCAGTCAGAGCCCAATCGATTCGCTTCCGCTGGCTGGGGTCCATACTCAGAGCTGGAATCTGATCAACCGGCACCCATTCGACGCGCGTGCTTTCGCTGCTGGTGGTCGGGTGCCCGCCGATTGCTTCACCGCGATAGACCACGGTGAATTCCTGCCGGACCTCATCGTTACTGGTGTAGTGGATGACGTGGGTCGGATCGGTGAAGATTCCGACGATTCCCGTTACGTGGATGTCGACTCCGGTCTCTTCTTGGGTCTCTCGGACGGCGGTGTGGCTGAGAGACTCGCCCGGGTCGTGCGCACCTCCGGGCATTGACCAGTTGTCGTTATCTGACCTGCAAATAAGTAGGACCGCGCCTTGCCGGTAGACGAATGCTGCGGCGCTAGGTCGGACGCTATTGGCTGCTGGAGCGTTGGGGTCCTGGTGGTAGTCGATTCGGCGTCCCATGAGGTCAGGATAATGCGGGACGTCCCGTGACCCAGGCAGCTTCGAACGACTCCATGTAGTAGGAGAAGAGGCGACCACCCGGGACGTGCTGCAAATGCTGAACTGGAGACTTCGCGGCGTAAGCACCGTAGCTGTGGGTGTTGACAAGCATCGAGTCGCCAAAACGGTAGATGCTATTGTACAGCGTCGTGCGGTGGGTGCGGATATCGACCATCGACAAGTCCATTGTTTCCCGGAGATATTCCAGCGTGGATTGGCACCGCTGAGGTAGCGACGGCAAGCCCTCCTCGCGGGCTCGGGCGAGAACTTCCGGCGAATCGCTCTCCCCAACGAGGATTCGAACCTGCACACCCGCACTTGCCTTGGCTCGGACGACATTTACGAAGTTGAGAGACTCCACGAGGAAGCCGCCTGCGTACACCAGGACATCAATGTGGCCAGTGGCCTGCTGCATGAGCGAACGCCAAACCTCGTGCGGTACCTCGGGACGAGTCGGCCAGATCTGCACTAGCTCCGATAACGAGGCGGTTGCAGATCGACTACCCGCCAAAAGTTCAGGCCAGAGGTAGGTCTCGTCGCAGGCCAGTTCACGGGCGACCTTTAGCCGAAGTCCCGGATGCGGGCATCGGTCTTGAGTGATCCATCGCTCGACAGTTTTGGTGCTGATCTTAAGCCGTTCTGCCAGAGCGTGTTTCGTTAGATCCGCTGCTGCCATTGCCCCGCGAAGCCGTTCATTCGTCATGGATCAATGCTATCGCAAAGTGTCCCCAAGTGTCCCAAATTTCGGGTTATTGCGTCCCTATGTGTCGCGGGATCCTAGATGTGTCGGAGGTTACAGGACCTCATTTAACGGCCAAAGCTTCGCTCACACAAGGGGATTCACATGGCAATCAGCAAGGGCTACAAGTTCGGTATCGAGTCGCGGGTGGCGTTCCCGAAGCGCCTGATCTTGATGGCTCCGATCGGGCCGGCGATCAAGTACAACCCGGACCGCAACGCGCTGCCGGAGCAGAAGTTCGACTTCGACCCGAAGACGGGGGAGGGCACGGGCCTGCCGTTGTGGACGGCGACGGTGACCGATCCGCATGAGGCCAGCGAGGGCAAGGGTAAGCGCGCGTCGTTCGAGATCACCTTCATTTCGCAGCATCAGCCGGTGCCGGCGGGTGAGCAGATCGTCGACGACATGTGGTTCATCGAGTTGGAGGGCCTGACGGCGGAACCGAAGGTGATGGGGCAGGGTGAGTTCAAGTACCTGGGCTACGTCTACCGCGCGACGGGGATCAAGGGCGACAACAACACCCCGAAGCCCAACGCCGCGGCCGGCAACGGCACCACCGCGAAGGCGGGTGCGTGATGAGCATCAACGTGTGGATGCAGGTCAGGTCGACACGTAGCGGTGATGACGATCGGGTGGAGGCGAGGTACGTCTTCGGCGTCGGCATGGTCGTTGTCTCGACCGGTTCCGGGGATCTGTACATGACGCCGGACATCGCGGCCGAGCTGCACGACCGGTTGGCGAAGGCGCTGAACGACTACACCGCCACCTCGGGTACCGGCTCGAAGGCTGTGGCGTGATGTTCGGGGATGACCGTTCGATGCGGATGCGGTTGGCGCTGGTGGCGGCGGTGTTGATCATCGTCGGTGTCGGCGTCGCCGCGTTCGTTCTCAGCTACGAAACACTCCGCGACCTGGCGGAGTTGGCGGGTATCGACCGCGATGATTCGTGGCTGTTCCCGGTGATCGTGGACGGCACCATCATCCAGGCCACGGTGTCGGTGATGGTGCTGTCCAACCGGCCCGATGAGCGCCGCTGGTTCTCCTGGGTCCTCGGGGTGAGTGCGGTGGTGTCGGTGGCCGGCAACAGCCTGCACGCCTTCACCGATGGGCAACAGCTTCCGAACTGGGTGGCGGCGGTGATCGCGGCTATCGCCCCGATCGCGCTGCTGGTGGACACCCATGGCGGGGTGATGCTGTTCCGCGCTGCCCAGCGCAAACGCGCTGAGGAATCCTCCGCGGAACCCGTTCCCGTTCCCGAACCCGATCCGGTGCCGCAGACCGACACGCCGGCTGTCCCTGCCGTCGCTCCCGCACCTGATCCCGAACCGGTACAGCTTCCACTCCCGGTGGCTCCGGCGGTGGTGCGTACGGCTCCGGTTCGGCCTATCCGTCCTGTTCCTGTTCGTCCGCGTCCGGTTCAGCAACCGATGCTGCCGCTCGCTATGCCTGTTGGGGGTTGAGATGACTGTTTCTGTTCCTGCTGTAGCGATGGGTGTTTCGTCACTGGTAACCCTGTTGGCCGGTGTCGGAGTGCTGGGTACCTCCTCGGTCTCCTCGGCTCCGGCTGTTCCGACGGCTGTGTCTTCCTCGGCGGTAGCCACCACAACCACCACCGAGAGTCCGGCTCCGGCTGCGCCCACATGCGTGATGTTCTGCGAGGACGCCGGTCTCGGCCGGTCTGATGTCGGCAAGGCTCCGGCTTCGTCCCCGGCTCCGGAGGGGTGCCGCTTGTTCTGTGAGCTGGAGCGCGGCCCGCAGGGTTGGGGGTTCTGAGATGAGTATCGCGAGTTCGGTGATGCTGGCCGGTGGTATGTGCACGGGGGCGTCGGCGTGGTGGTGGCTGCGGTCGCTGGCGGCGCGCGGTGCGGGCCTGCAACCGGATGGTGCTGTCCGTGACGCGGTTGCGGCTGCTCCGGTCGAGCTTCGCACGGCGGTGTTGGTGATCGCTGATCCCGAGCAGCGTCCGCGCATGTTCCTGTCGCTGAAACTGGGGTCGGTCGAGACCGGTTTCCCGGTGCTGGAGGACTGGGTGTACACCGACTACGGGCTTCAGGTGGATTTGCTGATGCTGTCGGGTCAGACCCGCAACGACTGGTCCAAGGACGAAACCCGCGACGCACTGTGCCAGGTGCTCGGGGTGGGGGACGTGCGGGTGGTGTTCCCGCATCCGGGCGTGGTTCGTCTCGAACTGCGGGTGTTCGACACCCTCGCGGACACGGCACCGCTGCCGGGCTTGGCCTCCGGGGTGGGTGTGGACCTGGAAGCGGTCCCGGTCGGCGTGACCGAGGATTTCGATTCCTGGCGGGTGCGGGTGCTCTACGGACACATCCTGCTGGCGGGTGCGACCGGTTCGGGTAAGGGCTCGGTGCTGTGGTCGATCATCGTCGCACTCGGCCCGGCGATCAAAGCGGGCCTGGTCGATTTGTACTTGGCTGACCCGAAGGGCGGCGCGGAGTTCGGCAAGGGCGAGAACCGGTTGTTCGTGCGCTTCGCCACCGACAACACCACCATCCTCGCGATGCTGGACGAAGCCGTCGCGCTGATGCGCGAACGGCTTGCGAGGATGCGGACGGCGGGGCTCCGCAAGATCGTCCCTAGCACCGATGAGCCGCTGATCCTGATCATCATCGATGAGGCGGCGTCGCTGTCGTCGTACGCCACCCGGGAGGAACAGCAAGAGTTTCGGCGCCTGACCGGCCTGCTGCTCTCGCAAGGTCGTGCGGCGGCGGTGTCAGTGATCGCGGCGTTGCAGGACCCGTCCAAGGAAACGATGCCCAACCGGCAACTGTTCCCTGTGCGCATCGGCCTGCGGCTGGACGAACCGACTCAAACGCGATGGTGCACGGGCAGGGCGCGCGGGATCGTGGCGCACGCTGCGACGAGATCTCCGACCTGACGCCGGGTGTCGGCTACGTCGGTGAGGACGGTTCGACCGAGTTCGTGCGGGTGCGTGCGTTCTTCGTCTCCGATGACGACATCGACGCGATCGTGGATGCGTACTCGCCGGCTGCTGAGATCACCGGTCCTGCTGAGGATTACTCCGGTTTCGATCCCGACGACTTGGGTGACGGGACCGCGGCGGATGGGCCGGTGGCGGCATGAGGCGGGGATTCGTGATCGAGGAACACGTGGTCGTGTACTGCGACGGCTGCGGTGACATTTACTCCGAAGCCGAAGGCGAGTCGATTTGCTTCGACTCCGTCAATCAGGCCGTGAACTACCTCAATGCCCGTAGCGGCGGCGTCGGGTGGCTGTATGACGGCGATCAGGTCCGCTGTGACGGCTGCCTCGCTGCTGCCCGCTGCGTCGAGCACGGCCACTCCTTCCCTGAGTCCTGGCAGACCACTCTGCGGTCGCTGGGCACCTCCACTCGTTCGCGCACCTGCACTGTGTGCGGCATCCCCGAAATCGAGGCCCTGCCATGAGCAGCAACGTCCGCTCCATCTACCCGCATGACGACATCGATGCCGTGATCGATACCCGTGCCCTGCGCCGCTGCCAACTCGACCGCCGCGGCGTCGACCCGATCGGGATCGCGGTGCATCTGCTGGTCGAGACCGGTGAGGCTCCGGGTTGGGATGCCGACTTGGGCGACGGCTACGGATGGGACGAAGCCGCATGAACACCGTGACCGGACGTCGTCCGCGGCTGCTGGATCTGTTCTCCTGCGCCGGCGGTGCCGGGATGGGCTACCACCGGGCCGGATTCGAGGTCGTGGGCGTGGACATCGAACCGCAACCGGATTACCCGTTCGACGGCTTCCAGGCTGACGCGTTGGAGTTCGCTCGCCGGCATGGGCATGAGTTCGACGCGATCCATGCTTCGCCGCCGTGCCAGTCCTCGACCGCGCTCACGAAGGGCACCAACGCCAAGCGGAACGCGGCGATTGGTCGCCGGCATCCGCAGTTGATCCCGGAGACCCGTGCGGTGCTGGAGGCCATCGGTCGGCCGTTCGTGATCGAAAACGTCCAAGGTGCACCAATCGGGCGGGACCTGCGGCTGTGCGGGGAAATGTTCGGCCTGCGGGTGCTGCGGCATCGGGTGTTCGAGTTGGGTGGCTGGAGTGTGGCTCAACCGGTCCACCCGAAGCATCGCGGTCGGGTGTCGGGGTGCCGACATGGTGAGTGGTTCACCGGTCCGTATGTCGCGGTGTACGGCGAGGGCGGCGGCAAGGGCAGTGTGCCGGAGTGGCAGGAGGCCATGGGCATCGACTGGACGACCAACCGGCGCAGCCTCGCCGAAGCGATCCCACCCGCCTACACCCACTGGATCGGCACCGCGCTTCTCGCTCACCTCGCCGGCAGGGAAGGGGTTGCGGCATGAGCACGTCCGAACCTGCGGTGTTCTTCTACCTGCTGCATCCCTCGCAGGTGAAACCCGGTGATGTCGTCTACGAGATCAACGACCGACCACTGTCCGGCGACGCGCTGATGATCCACGAAACCCGCGCACTTGCAGCCGATTTCACCGCGTTCGGTCGCGGGGCGTGGGAATTGATCCCCGAGCACGGTGGCCCGCGGCGGGTGGATGCCGATGCCCGGCTGAAAGTCGGACGCGACAACACCGTCAAACGCGTGAATCCGGTGGTGGCTGCCGCGGCGAGTCAAGTCCGCAAGCGCCGCCGTTCCACCGACCTGCACGCCCCGTGCCGGGGGCAGATGACCTTGTTCGACACCTCGAACCTGGAGGCGAACCAATGACCACCAAGACCGTCCATATCCAGAAGACCACGCGCTTGGACGCGTTCGACCTGATCGCCCTGGGGCTGCTCAACCTCTTGTGGGCAGCGGTGATCGGCCTGTGGTGGCTGATCCTGTTCCCGATGATTTCCATCCCCCTCGCCCTCGTCGTCACTGCCTGGGTGCTGGTGGGGTGGCCGGTGGGTCTCGCGACCGGCGGGGTGTCCGTCGCGGGACTCCTGGCGTGGCAGCGTTCCCGTCCGCAGATGTTCGAACGCTGGGTCACCACGCGGGCTCGGACCCGGTTCCTGACCTGGCACCGTTACCGGCGGCGGTGGGCCACGCTGATGAAAGCCTGCCACCTGAGCATCGACCGTGGTGACCGCACATTCATCCCGCGCCTGCTGACTGTGGAGATCGGCCCGGCGACCGATCGGGTTCGGGTGCGGATGCTGGAAGGTCACTGCCCGGCCGACTTCGAAAACCGTGTCACGCACCTGGCGCACGCCTTCGGGGCGTTGGACTGCCGGGCCACGATCACCGGTCCCGGAACGGTCGAACTGGCCTTCCGCCGCTCCGATGCTTTGGCTCAAACGATCACCCTGCCGCGGGTGGATCGCTGGACCCGACCGAAGGCGGCGTAGATGGAATCCACCACAGAGAATGTGGTCCCGCTCCGGCAGACCGCGGCCCAGCGTCGTGCGATGCCGGATTTCCGGGACATCGCCGAAGCCCTCGCGGACAAAGAGAAGGTGTGTCGTCGGCCGGTGCCGATGCGGGTGTATGACCCGAAGACGCTCACCGAGTACTACGTGGGTTCACCGTGCAAATCTACTATCGCCTCGGTCTGCCCGGCCTGCGCCGAACAGAACCGGTATCTGCGCATCATCCAGTGCCGTGAGGGCTGGCACCTGGACGAAGAACCCGTGAACGAGGTGAACGAACCCACCCAGCAACAGCAAGACCTGTTGGCGTGCCGCTCGGACCTGTTCAACGTCTACCAGGCCGCGAAGCAGGACGGCGACCAGCAGCGGATGGACGACGCTGCCGAAGACGTGGCAGGCATTGACAAGCAACTCCGCGCGACCGGGCTGCGTAAGTCGCTGCCGCCGTTGGAGGTCTCCGGCAAGAAGCGTCGGGTGCGTTCGACTCGACGCCGGCAGGATGCGCCGAACTTGCCGCGTAAGAAGGTCGCCAAGACCACGATCGGGCGGGAGTTCGCCGGCAAGTTCCGGCCCTCGATGATGCTGACGCTCACGATGCCTTCCTACGGGCATGTGCACCGTGACGGCGCGGTCAACAGCAAGGGCGAACCCTGCGGCGACGGCTCCCCGATCGACCCGGACACCTACGACTATGCTCGCGCGGCGCGGGACATCGTGCACTTCGCCGGCCCGCTGGATCGGCTGATGCAGAACCTTCGCCGCGCGGTCGGCTGGAACGTCCAGTACTACGGCGTGGTGGAACCCCAGCGCCGCGGCGCACCGCATATCCACATGCTCATCCGCGGCACCGTTCCGCGTGAGCTGGTCAAGCAGGTCATCGACGCGACCTACCTGCAAGTGTGGTGGCCCCACTTCGACCCGGAGGAGGAAATCTACCCCGGCGACAAGGTCCCGGTGTGGGATGACCGCAAGCTCACGTTCGTGGACCCGGATACCGGAGAGGTCCTGCCTACCTTCGATGAGAGGCAAGAATGCCTCGCGACGGTGAAAAACCCGAAGCCGGCGCATGTGGTGCGGTTCGGCACCCAGATCGACCGCAAAACCCTGCGCGGTGTGCTCGGCAATTCAGAGGAAGCCGGCCGGCACATCGGCTACATCACCAAGTACCTGACCAAGTCCATCGGGGAAATCCTCGAACCGCCGAACACCCGTACCGCAGTGCACTACGACCGGTTGCACGCCGAACTCCAGCACGTGCCGTGCTCCAAGACGTGCCCGGTGTGGCTGCGCTTCGGCATCGTCCCCGCCGGCGTCAACGAAAAGACCGTGCCCGGTCGCTGCCGCGGCAAAGTCCACCGCCGTGACCTGCTCGGGCTGCCCGGCAAGCGGGTGAAGAACTCCCGGCAGTGGTCGGGCAAAACCCTCCCCGACCACAAGGCCGAACGCGCCGAATTCGTTCGGCAACTGCTCGCCCTGGTCGGCATCGTCAAACCCGACACCTCACACCTCCAGGTCACCCCGGTCGAACCCGGCGACCAAGCGGTGCCACCGCGGGATCACCTGATCATGTCCTCGATCTCTCAACGCCTCGCGTGGAAAGCCGAGTACAACAGAGCACTCCTGGACGCGGGACCAGCAGCACTACAACAACTTTCGGCAATGCGACAAGCAGCATAGGGAGGGGTGAGTTTGATGGATACACGATTGGTTGACGGCAAGTGGTATTCGACGGCGGAATTGGCGTTGCTGCTTGGCATCGATCCGTCGAGTTTGCGGCGGTGGCGTACCGCGAATCCACCGTGCGGTCCGGCATTCGTGCGGGTCTCTCCGCGGGTGGTGAAGTACGCCGCTGGGGACATTGAGGTGTGGTTGCAGCGTCGGCGTACTGACCCGTCTGAGGCGGCAGCCTGATGGTTGATCGTGCGAGTTTCCCTGTCGGAGTACGGCTTTCGTCCGACATCGAAGAACGCTCGGACTACGGTCGGCGTCCGTTCAAGGCGCGGGTTCGCTGGACTGATCCAGCGACGAAAAAGCGACCTTCTATCTCGGAGCCGTTCGAGACCAGGGAGGAGGCGGAAGCATGGATTGCCCGTCTGGAGCGGCAGGCGGCTCAGGGAGTAGACCCGAAGACGGCGACGATGCGCCTCTCCGAGTACGGGGAAACCAACATGGAGTTGGCACTGCGTGGTCTGGAGAAGAAGACCACCGACCCGTACATGGCTGGCTGGCGCAAGCGCGTGGTGCCGACGCTGGGGCACCTTCCGGTGGCCATGCTGACCAACGGTGCCGTAGATCGCGCGGTGGTCGGCTGGATCAACAACGGCGCAAGCAAATCGACAGTGAAGAATAGTCTGGCCGTACTGGTGCGAGTGATGGAACAGGCTGTGCGGGACGAGATTCGGGAGACGAACCCGGCGCGAGTGCGGGGCTGGCAGAAGCTCTATCAGCAGATCGAGGACGAACTCGATGATCCGCGGTCGCTGGCGTTGCCCAACTGGTCGGCGCTTGTGACGTTGGCTGATGCCCTGGTGGCTCGTTCGGCAGATCACTACCGGGGTTGGGCTGATGTGGTGATCTTCGCCGCGTGCACCGCGTCCCGCATCGGCGAGGTCTCCGGCTGCCGCGTCGGTGACATCGACACCGACACCTGGACTTGGCGGGTGCGGCGGCAGACCACACCGGGACCGGGCGGTATGGAGGACAAGGGCACCAAGGGCAACCGGGTGCGCTACGTTCCGCTGATCGAGGAAGTTCGGCAACTGGTGACCCAGCGCATCGCGATCGTCGGGGCCGACAACCCCGATGCCCGGCTGTTCCGCGGTCCGCGTGGGGGACGGATCGCTACCGGCGTGCTCCGGGATGCCACCCATTGGGATGAGGTCGTGACCAAGCTCGGCTACGAGCATCTTCGGCGACACGATCTGCGGCACACCGGACTGACGTGGATGGCCGATGCCGGGGTGAGCCTGCACGTGCTTCAGAAGATCGCCGGACATGCCGACAGCCGGACTACAGAGCGGTACCTCCACCCTGACCGCCGGGAGATCACCGGGGCCGGTGACAAGCTCTCCGAGCACCTGCGGTCCCGTTCTGGTCCCGCTCTGAGGGTGGTCGGCGAATGAGGAAAGCCCCTCCGACGCTGGTCAGAGGGGCTTTCTCGTCTGTCGGGCTGACAGGATTTGAACCTGCGACCACTTGACCCCCAGTCAAGTGCGCTACCAAACTGCGCCACAGCCCGTTGCGTCCGCTGTGCGGGCGCTCGAAGAGATTACCGCACGATGCTGGGGCGGTGCTAATCGCCTAGTCAGAGGGTTGTCGTGTGAAGGTGGGGGCAGGGGAGGGCGGGCTCGTAGCCTTCGAAGCGGCCGTCGCGTCTTCCCGCCGGTCTCCGTCGCGTGGCTCGGCCAGGAAGCTCGGTTGCCCGGGTTACGGACAGTGGACCGTGTGGAGGGTGGGCGCATGTTCGCTGCCGGGGCGTGGCGCGACCACCCTCCCGCCGGTCTCACAGAAGAGCTAGGGGTGGGGACTCCGGGAAGGTGACCGGGACCGTCGCCGGTGCGCGGTGGAAGGTGCTGGGGAGCCACTGAACTTCCGCGGCAGGGATCGCCAGCCGAATTTCCGGCAGGGCATCCAGCAGTTGATCGAGCGCCTCTTGGGCCAGGACCATGCCGACCGACTGGGCGGGGCAGGTGTGCGGACCTGCGCCCCACGCCAGGTGCGAACGGTTGCCCTGGCGGTCGCCGGCCACCGCTGCGGGATCGTTGTTGCACGCCGCCAAACCGATCAGCACCGGTTGATGCTGCGGCAGCCACGTATTCCCGACGATTTGGGGCTGAATCGGATATCTGACGCAGGAATTCGTCGCGGGGGGATCGGTGAAGAGGACTTCGTCGATCGCGTCGCGGGTGGACAGCGCTCCCCCGAGCAATTCGCCGCCGAACCGCTCATCGGTCACCAGTAGCAGCACGGTGACCGCGATCAGATTCCACGTCGGTTCGGCGCCCGTCGTATACAACATGGCCAGCTGATGGACGAGTTCGGTCTCGCTGAGCCGCGCCGGATGCTGTATCAACCAGGACGCCACATCTGCCGCCGGCGCCGCCCGTTTGGCCGAGATCACCGCGAGCATCGCCGCGCTGAGCGTTCGCTGCCCCGTTTCCACCGCCGCCGCGTCGACGGCGTCGCGCAGGCTCATCATCGCCGTGTACGCGTCCTCTCGGATCTCCGGCGGGAATCCCAGCACCTCCTCCAGTACTCGGACGGTGAGCGGGATCGCGTACTCGTTGAGGAGATCCGCGGATCCGGTCGCGCAGAAACCGTTGATCAGCGATACCGCGGTGCGTTCCACCGTGTCGCGCAGTCCGTGCAGATCGATCCGATCGAGGCTGCCGGTGACGGCATTCCGGTAGCGGACATGCTCGTCTCCCGCCGTCCGCGACGCGTCCGGCCGCCACCGCATCGCCCACGGCACCGGGGACGGCGTCGACACACTGTGTTCCCATTCGCTCGGATCGGCCGAGAAATGCGCGGAGTCGGTGAGAACGTCCAATGCGGTGCGGTAATCGATGATCAATGTCGCGGACACTTCCGGCGCCACTTCCACCGGGACGAGCGAGCCGTGATCGCCGCGCATCCGCCGGTACGCGGCGTGCGGGTCGGCCGCGAACTCGTGTGAATACAGTTTCACCAGCGCGCGCCGTAGCGATCGGAGGGCATCGCGAGACATGGGCGAATAGTCAAGACAGGCTCCTGAAATGGGAATGCGGAATCGACGCCGGGATCCGCACGGCAGCTGTGGCGTAGGCGGATCCGGCCCGGTGTGGATAGCCGGGGTCGGCTACCGAAGGAAGATGAGGGGGAGAGGTCGGTGATAGGCAGGAGGTGCAAAAAGTCGCAGGGTTGCGAATCCTGGCGATCTATGCGCCCGGTGCCACCTCGACACGTTGAACTCCCCTGGTTAGGTCGCCGGCAATCGACGCCACGACCGAACCCGGCCGTCGAACCGACCGGTCCGCCAAAAGTGTTCGATCGCAGCGTAATTCGACTAACGCTGCGAAATCATACCTATCTCCGTCATCATTCGCAGCGCGAACTATCTCAGACGGCAGGGGCTCGGCGGCCGTTCCGGACCTGCCCGGTCAGAGGCCGGTGATCTGTGTCCGGTACCGGGCGAAGCTGTCTTCGGGTATGACCGGGACATCCTGAAGATCGTTGTAGTCATCGACCGAGTCGTCGACCCCGCGCCCGGTGGCCGCGCCGTAGAACGCGATCCGGCATGACGTTGCTTTTCCGTGCTCTGAAACATGCGTCGACTGATCGCTGGTCGAAGACGCGCGGATCGGCGTCTCCGGTCTATTCGAGCTCGATGGTCACCGGCGTGACATTCTTCGGCCGAGCAATCAGCAGGCCTCACCGCGCTATCGACGCGACATACCGGCGACCGGCGAGGCGCGGGGAAGGTCGATGCGCCTCGCGGAGCCGGCCATTTCCGCGATGCGAGGCGTGCGTAATGACTCGCCTCGGGCGCAACTGTCCCCGTGCATCGGGCAAGCGTGCTGGGCAACCCGCGACGTGAGGTCAGCCGCCGTGTGTCATGACAGGCGACTCGTGGGCGGTGCCTGCACGACCGTCAATTTCGTACGTCTGCGCAGCGTGAACCCGAGCGTCTCATATAGACCGATCGCGGTCGCGTTGCGGGCGAGCGCGTGCAGGAACGGTGTCTCACCGCGCCCGCGGATACCCGCGCCGACCGCACGGACCAGGCGTGTGGCGAAGCCGCGACCACGGAATTCCGCGTCGGTGCAGACGGCGCTGATCTCGGTCCAGCCGGGTGGGTGCAAGCGTTCTCCGGCATCGCCACCAGCCTGCCCTCGACCCGCAGGCCCAGGTAGGTGCCCATCTCGATGGTCCGTGGCGCATAGGGGCCGGGTTCGGTGCGGGCGATCAGTGCCGAGATCTCGGGCACGTCCGCCGCGGTGAGGACTTCCAGTTCCGGGTCGTGCGCGACGCGCAGGGCGGCGCCATCCATTTGCACCGAGTCCAATTTTTCGAGCACCGTCCAGCCGTCCGGAGGGACGTGCCCGTGCCCGCGCAACGCGGTGCTGCCGCCCGGTCCGAGGAGGGTGGCCAGGTCGGCCCAGTCCTGTTCGTCCAGCACCGGCGGGTGGCCGACGAACCGGGCGACTTCCGGGTCGTAGCGGCCGATCCGCCCCACCCAGCGGGCGAACCGGCGGTGCTCGCCACGCAGTGACGCGCGCACCGGGTCGTCCAGCGGGTGCAGTGAGGTATCGACGTCGATGGTCGACTCAGTTGTCACCGCGCACTCCTCCGCAACAGCGTCCGACCAGAGGACATTAGCGAGACGCACGACCGACGAGCACCGGTTGCGCTCAGCGCGATTCAGGCTCCGTGGCCCGCTCAGGGCGTCGCGACCCTGGCTCGCGGTGGCAGGACCACAACGGTGCCCCGCGGCGTCGGCAGCGGAAAACCTCGTGGCCGTGCCCCGAGCGGTTCGGCATCGCCGTCGGTCGGATCAGCGATCCGGAGGAATCGACGCCCTCGCGTCATCGAGAGCCGCCGCTATCGTCGGTGCGGACTACGTCATCGACGGTGGCACTTCGAAGAAGGCCTGAGCTCGGCTGCGACGGGAAGGATCCGTGTTCTGGCTGCGAGCTGTCGAATACGTTCGCGCCCTGTGCATTCGAGCGGTGAACGAGATCGGGGACAGTCGCGGCCGGACATGTAGGCGGGTAGGGTGACTGGCCGGACGGCGCGGATAGGAGCGGACTGGTGCGTGTCCATCATCTGGATGCCGGGGGAACTCGCCCTTTCGGAGGCGGTCTGTTCGACGGAAGGCCGGGGATTCGACGTAGGGCCGCCGGAGCGTGTCATTGCTTGTTGATCGAACATTCCGCCGGGTTGGTTCTGGTCGACACGGGTTATGGCGAGCAGGCGCTGGTCCGGCCGGATGCCTGGGTGGGGCGGCGACTCATCCGGCAATCGCATCCGGTTCTCGACCGGCCGATCGCCCAGCAGGTCGAGGCGCTGGGCTTCTCCCGCGACGACGTCCGGGACATCGTCGTGACGCATCTCGACCTCGATCACGCGGGCGGCCTCGCCGACTTCCCCCGGGCCACCGTGCACGTGCACCGAGCGGAGTTGGACACCGTCGAAGGTCCTTTCGGTCGTCGGGAGGAATTCCGGTACCGACCGGCGCAATTCGAGCACGGGCCACATTGGTCGGTGTACGAAGAGTCCGATAGTCACGCGCAGCGCTGGTTCGATTTCCAGGCGGTGCGCCAACTGCGGGGCCTGCCCCCGGAGATACTCATGATTCCACTGGCGGGCCACACGCGCGGTCACGTCGGTGTTGCCGTCGACACCGGAAACGGTTGGCTGTTGCATGCCGGGGACGCCTACACCTACCACGGACAAATGCGGGCGAAGCCGTCGATGCCGTTGGGAACGCGGGCTTTTCAGTGGTATGTCGACACTCGGCGGCAGTCGCGCATCGAGAACCAGCAGCGGCTCCGGGAACTCGTTCGCGACCACGGCGACGCGGTGACGGTGTTCTCGTCGCATTGTGCGACGGAATTCGAGCGACTGAGCAGCTGACGCCTGGCGTCACTACGCCGGTGAATTGGGCGACCTGACCGGCGGAAGCCGGATCGCCCGGTCTGGTTCAGCGGTGGGTGATCGCCCGCGCCACGCCGCGCAACAGTCGGCGCCGCAGACTCGCCCGCGCCCGGTCGAGCAGCGGTGGTTCCGGTGCCGGTGCGGTGTCGCCGAACTTCGGGAACAGCGCGAAAGAATTGCCGTGCTCGATCTTTCGGCGCGTGATGTCGTCGCATCCGGGAAAGGTGTCCAGGCCGGCGTTGAAATAGTGAACCGCGGGTTCGGGGGCGAAAGGCCAGTCGCTGCCGTAGAGCACGTGCCCGGGTTCGGCGAACGCCAGCAGGGTCGGCAGCGCCGCGGCACTCGCCGACAACGCGGTATCGAAATAGAACCCGGCGAAGTCGTCGAGGATGTCCAACGGGCTGCGGCCGGTGTCGTTGACGATGGCCAGCGCCATGCGGTGCGCGGCGTAGGGGACGAACCCACCGGCATGGCTGAGGATGAAGCGAATGTTGGGATAGCGACGCCGAATGCCGTTGCGCACCAGCAGAAACGCCGCCCGGGTGGTGTCGAGCAGGAAATCCGCGGCGAACGGCGGAACGCCCGGTACGGCGGGCGCGGGCAGGTCGGCCGGGTGGACGAATGCCACGGCCGATCTCCGGTCCAGGACGCGGAAGAGCTCGTCCTGTCCTTCCTCGCCCAGATAGGTCCCCGCCGCGTTGCCGAGCAGCACGACGCCGTCGGCGTGCAGATCGTCGAGGGCACGCTCCGCCTCGGCGGCGGCCGCGGGGACGTCGGGCATGGCGAGGGTGGCGAAGAACCCGAACCGGTCGGGTTCGGCGTGCGCCAGCGCGGCGGTGTAGTCGTTGACCGAGCGGGCGAGCTCGGCCGCCTGTGCCGCGTCGGCGACGAACGTGGTGCCGGGCGTCGACACCGACAGCACCGCCGAAGCGATCTCGGCCCGCTCCATCAACGCGCGCGCCGCCTCGGGGCGCCACTCGGGCAGCGCACGCCCGCCCGGGGCGGTTACGCCATGCGCGCGCAGCGCCTCGGCGTAGTCCGGCGGGATCAGGTGCTGATGCACGTCGACGCGGCTCATGAAGGCAGTCCTTTCTCCGGGCGCACCGTGCTCGACGAGGCGTCGAAGAGGTCCGAACCCTCACTCTGGCCTACCGCGGGACGCTACGCAACCGATTATGATGATTTCATCATTTCTACTTCGGCTGGGCGTGCTTGCGCAGGTCGAGCCGCGTCACCGCAGACGGCTGAGGACTCGGAGTCCGCGCGGCGACGCGGTGGGCCGCGGTTGCCCTCGCGTTCGCCGGATGGCCGGATCGCAAGGTCTGTTCGAAGGAGGCGAGGTAACGTGAAGGTGTCGGCCGGGGTCGGCTACGTGCTCGACGGCGTGGCGTCCTCGTCGGCAGCGCGTAGTCGGTGCGTCTTCGGACATCGTGGCGTATCCGGCCGGAAGCCGTCAGGGTCCGGCGGCTTTCGCTGAACAGCAGTGCTGGTTCGCGAGAAAGATCCGCCGTCATGAGTGTTCACGCCCCCCTGTACCACGAGGTCCTCTCCCGGGAGGAGCTGCCGGACGAGTTCTTCGGGCTCTTCCTCGACCCGACCCGTACCTACAGCTGCGCTTTGTGGACCCACCCCGACGACACTCTGGAAAAAGCCCAGATGGCCAAGATCGATCTCGCCTTGGCCAAATGCGATCTGCAGCCGGGGATGACCTTGCTCGACGTCGGTTGCGGCTGGGGATCGACCATGCTGCGCGCCATGGACACCTACGGGGTGAACACGATCGGGTTGACCCGCAGCCGCAACCAGTACCGGTATGTGCGGGACATGCTCGTCGACCGGCTGATCCGTGGCCGCCCCTACGGCGGGGTACGCGTACAGGGCTGGGAGGATTTCGACCGCCGCGCCGACCGGATCGTGTGCGTCGGAGCGATGGAACACCTGCCCGTGGACCGCTACGGGGAGTTCTTCGATTTCGCTTACCGCATCATGCCCTCGGACGGAGTGCTCGTGTTGCAGGCCGTGGTCAGCCACAGCCGCGACCATCTGCGGGCGCACGGGACCAGGATCACCAGCGACGACTTCGCCTTCCTGCGATTCCTGCGCGAGACCATCTTCCCCGGCGGTCAGCTCCCGCTGTCGGCAGGTCACTACCCCAAGGGTGTCACCGAATACGCCCAGGACGCCGGATTCACCGTCGCCGAGGTGCAGTCGCTGGGACCGCACTACACCACCACGCTGGACTGCTGGGCCGACGCCCTGCACGAACACCGTGATAAGGCGATCGAACTCGCCGGGCGGGACACCTACAACGCCTACATCCGGTATCTGACCGGGTCTGCCGAGTACTTCCGCCGTGGGCATATCGACGTCATGCAGTTCACCTGCCTCAAACCCGACGCTCGGCACCGGTCCGCGCTGCTGCGCTGATTCCGTTCTCGCCGTCGCGGACCACCGCTTCACCGATTCGCACTGGTCAGAACCGGATCTCCGTCGCGCCGGTCGACGGGCTCATGCTGGGGGTGCGGCGCTGAGCTGTCTGCCGCACGTCGCTGGGGGTGCGGCGCTGTGCTGCCCGCCGCACGTCCTCGCGCGGGTTCCGGATCGGCAGGGCGAGCCGCCGTCGGCGTGGCTTGGTGTTGATGAGCGTCATGTCGCCGTTGTAATGGGCGAGGACTCGGGGGTCCATGACGGCGCGCCACAGTGGGGGAATGATGGCCAGCAGGACCATGGTGGCGTAACCGGCGGGGAGCTGGGGCGCCACCTCGCAACTGCGGAGGGTCTGGTAGCGGCGGCCGGGGTTGGCGTGGTGGTCGCTGTGGCGTTGGAGGTGGAACAGGAAGATGTTGGTCACCAGGTGGTCGCTGTTCCAGCTGTCGCGCGGCGAGCAGCGGGCATACCGGCCGTCCGGGCGGCGGGCACGCAGCAATCCGTAGTGTTCGACGTAGTTGACGGTTTCCAACAGGCCCGCGCCGATGAGTGCTTGCAGGGCGAGGTAGGGCGTGACGGCGGGGCCGAAAACCACGATCAAGGTGATGAACAACGCCGCGCTCATCGCCCAGGCTTGCAGCAGATGATTGCTGGGGCTGAGCCAGCGTTTGCCGTTGCGGGCGAGGCGCTGACGCTCCAGCGCGAGAGCGGAGCGGAATCCGCCCGTTATGGTCCGAGGGAGGAACTGCCACAGCGATTCGCCGAATCGGGCGCTGGCCGGGTCCTCGGGGGTGGCGACGCGAACGTGATGACCGCGGTTGTGCTCGACGAAGAAATGTCCGTAGCCGGACTGGGCGAGCGCGATCTTGGCCAGCCAGCGCTCGAGACGTTCGGCGCGGTGGCCGAGCTCGTGCGCGGCGTTGATGCCGATACCGGAGACGAAGCCGAGCGTGACGGCCAAGCCGAGTTTGTCGACCAGGCTCAACGCATCGTTTGCCCACAGGTAGCTGGCAATCAGCAGTCCGATGAATTGCATCGGCAGGAAGAGAAAGGTGCACCACCGGTAGTAGCGGTCGTTGGACAGGGCCTCGTAGTCCTCGTCGCGCGGATTGCTTCCGTCGTCGCCGATGGCCCAATCCAGCAGCGGTATCGCCCCGAGGATGATGATCGGGCCGATCCACCAGAACAGTTCCAGCCCGGTGTACAACACCAGCTGGGAGGGCAAGAGCGCGCAACCCGGGGCGATCAGGCCCAGAAGCCACAGGTAACGCTTGGGGTCGCGGGCTCGCGTGTGCTCGAAGATCGTCATAGTCATCTCGCCGATCCGTCAGGACGACACTCAACCGACAGTTCCGACTGCGGACAACGCCTACATCGTGCACGCCATTCCAGGATAACTAGAAGTTCGCTAAGTAGGGGCAAACCGCCGAAACCGTTGTCCGGGCCGGCAACAGCCGCCCCGTGATCGCGCACCGCTGATCGGCCGAGCCGAATTTGCCAGGGGACGCTTCCGTGTGCGGCGGATGTCCGGCTCGGCGGCCGGGGGGCGGATAAGGCAACCTTTGTCGCGTTCGCCGGGGCGACGTCGAACCCGGAGGTGGGGTGCGTATTTCGGCAGCCGGGAATCGGCCTCCGCCTTTCAGGCAGTCGGCGCCGCGTCGGGTACGGAACGATCCGTGCCGGATCTGCGAGTATCACCGCTGTGCGCACCTGAGCGGCTCAGGCCGGCGGGGATGAGCCAACTCCGACATTCGAACCTTTCTGTACCGAAATCGACCGATCTGGGAACGGTGGGACAGCAAGTTCGGTGCAAGTAGCCCCGTCGGCCCTGGGCCGGGAGCTACGGGACGATCGTGGGGGTGAAGCTCGCCTGCCGCACCGGAGAACTGTGCCGTGCCGGACAGGCAGGTCGGCCGCGGTTCGGT
>NZ_JBHVDM010000117.1:0-19217 GCF_042802775.1 Nocardia sp. NPDC057455
GGCCCGCGCCAGAGCGGCCCGCTCGTTGGCGCGGACCGCCGCGGCGAGGGCGTCGACATCGATCGTGCGGCGCGCGGCCACTTTCGGGGTGGCGCGCGCCGCGGAACCGGCTTCGCTCATTCCGTCGCGGCACCGCTGCCGAGTTCGTGACCGAGTTCGGCACCGAGCTTCTTCAGCAGGTCGATGGCCGCGTCCGCGATCACGGTGCCGGGCGGAAAGATCGCCGCGGCGCCCGCTTGGTAGAGCTCCTCGAAGTCACCGGGCGGGATCACGCCGCCGACGATGACCATGATGTCGGGACGTCCGACATCGGCCAGTGCCTGCCGCAGGGCGGGCACCAGCGTGAGGTGGCCGGCCGCCAGCGAGGACACCCCGACGACGTGCACGTCGTTGTCGGCCGCCTGCTGCGCCACCTCTTCCGGGGTCTGGAACAGCGGGCCCACGTCGACGTCGAAGCCCAGGTCGGCGAAGGCCGTGGCGATCACCTTCTGCCCTCGGTCGTGGCCGTCTTGGCCCATCTTCGCGACGAGGATGCGCGGCCTGCGACCCTCGGCCTCGGCGAATTCCTCGACCAGCTCGCTCGCCTTGGTGATGTTGGTGACCTTTCCTGCCTCGTCTCGGTATACCCCGGAGAGCGTACGGATCTCGGCCTGGTGCCGTCCGTACACCTGCTCCAGCGCATCGGAGATCTCGCCGACGGTGGCCTTGGCCCTGGCCGCGTCGATCGCCAGCGCCAGCAGATTGTTCGCCATGCCGCCCTCGGAGGAGCCCGCGGCGCGGGTCAATTCGGCCAGCGCCCGCCGCACGGCGTCGGGATCGCGCTCGGCGCGCAGCCGCCGCAGCTTGTCGATCTGCTCGGCGCGCACTCGCGAGTTCTCGACCTTGAGGACTTCGACCTGCTGGTCCTCTTCGACTTGATATTTGTTGACGCCGATCACCGGCTGCTGACCGGTGTCGATGCGCGCCTGCGTGCGCGCCGCGGCTTCCTCGATGCGCAGCTTCGGGATGCCTTCACCGATCGCCTGCGCCATGCCGCCGTGCGCCTCGACCTCGGCGATGTGCGCGCGGGCGCGGTCGGCCAGCTGGTGGGTGAGCCACTCGACGTAGTAGGAGCCGCCCCATGGGTCGATCGGGCGGGTGGTATTGGACTCCTGCTGGATCAGCAGCTGGGTGTTGCGGGCGATGCGGGCCGAGAAGTCCGTCGGCAGCGCCAGCGCCTCGTCCAGCGCGTTGGTGTGCAGCGACTGGGTGTGGCCCTGGGTCGCGGCCATCGCCTCGATGCAGGTGCGCGTGACGTTGTTGTAGGCGTCCTGCGCGGTGAGCGACCAGCCGGAGGTCTGCGAGTGAGTGCGCAGCGACAGCGATTTCGCGCTCTTCGGGTCGAACTTCGCGACCAGCTCACTCCACAGCAGGCGCCCGGCACGCAACTTGGCGACCTCCATGAAGAAGTTCATGCCGATGGCCCAGAAGAACGACAGGCGCGGCGCGAACTTGTCGACTTCCATGCCCGCGTCGATGCCCGCGCGGATGTACTCGACACCGTCGGCGAGGGTGTAGGCCAGCTCCAGGTCGGCGGTCGCACCCGCCTCCTGGATGTGGTATCCGGAGATGGAGATCGAGTTGAACTTCGGCATCTTCGCGCTGGTGTAGGCGAAGATGTCGGAGATGATCCGCATCGAGGGCTTCGGCGGGTAGATGTAGGTGTTGCGGACCATGAACTCCTTCAGAATGTCGTTCTGAATGGTTCCGGCCAGCTGCTCGGGGGCGACGCCCTGTTCCTCGGCCGCGACGACGTACAGCGCCAGGATGGGCAGCACCGCGCCGTTCATCGTCATCGAGACGCTGACCTGGTCCAGCGGGATGTGGTCGAACAGCTGGCGCATGTCCAGGATCGAGTCGATGGCGACACCCGCCATGCCGACGTCACCTTGCACGCGCGGGTGATCGGAGTCGTAGCCGCGATGGGTCGCCAGGTCGAATGCCACCGACAGGCCCTTCTGGCCTGCCTGCAGATTGCGCCGGTAGAAGGCGTTCGAATCCGCGGCGGTGGAGAAACCCGCGTACTGGCGGATGGTCCACGGCTGGTTGACGTACATCGTGGGGTACGGTCCGCGCACGAACGGCGCGACACCGGGCACGCTGTCGAGTGGATACCCTTCGGCGGCAACGGCATCCCGGTCGGCCTTGGTGAACACCGGCGGCACATCGATGCCTTCGGGGGTCGACCACACCAGCTGCTCGGGTGCGTACCGGTTGGCCGCCGCTGCCGCGCGCACGTACTCCGTCACCTGCGCCGTGTCCACCCCAGCGGGCTCCGGCGCGCGCTCGGCCAGCGGTACATCGGCGAAACTGCCGATCACGTGCTTGATCTCACGAGTAGTCATCAGGCTCCCACCTTTTCCAGCAGGCCGGACAGCGCGGCGACGGCATCGATGCGCGCGGCGAGGAATCCGTCCGGGCGCTGCGCGTCGTCCAGGTCGGCGACGGCCTTCGCCGAGCCTGCCAGGAGCACCGTCGCCACGCCCGCGGCACGCAGCTGCTGCACCGCCGCGGCGGCTTCGGATCGGTAGCGCGGATCCGACCCGCACAGCACCGCGATCGGCGCCCCGGCCTCGGTGGCCGCCGCGGCGATTCCATCCACCGCGAGCGGCCCGGGATCGATCGACTCGATGCCGCCCGAGGCCAGCAAGTTCGCGATGAAGGTGACGCGCACGTTGTGCTCCGCCACCGAACCGAGCGGCACCAGCAGCGCTTTCGGCCGCGCGCCGTGTTCGGCGAGGTAGGCGTCGGAGCGGTTGCGCAACTGCTCGAACGCGGCACCGTAACGGGCGACCCGGCCGGCCTGCCGCGCCGCCTCGGACAACGGCTGTTCGGCCAGGTTCGGGAATTCGTTCACGCCGGTGACGGCGGTCTTGCGGTGCGCGACATCGGTGTCGCGGGCGGCCTTCGTCTCGGCGACGCGCTCGGCGAGCAGACCGGACTCCAGCGCGGCGGGGTAGCCACCGGCCGCCTCGATCTCCTGGAGGAACTCCCACGCCTTCGCGGCCAGCGCGGCGGTGAGGTCCTCGACGTACCAGGAGCCGGCGCCCGGATCCAGCACGTGGCCGAGGTGCGACTCCTCGAGCAGCAGCAGCTGTGTGTTGCGAGCCATCCGGTCGGCGAACGATTTGGAGACGCCGAGTTCACCGGGCGGCAGAGCGGAGTCGAACGGCAGCACCGTCACGGTGTCGGCGCCCCCGATGCCCGCGCCGAACGCGGCGAGCGTGGTGCGCAGCATGTTCACCCAGGGGTCGCGCTGGCTCATCATGGCGGCCGAGGTGACCGCGTGCTGGGGCGCACCGCCGAAATCCGGCGCACCGCAGACCTGCGCGACCCGCGCCCAGAGCTGCCTGGCGGCACGGAGTTTCGCGATGGTGGCGAATTGATCGTCGGTGGCCGCGAAGCGGAACTCCAGTTGCCCCAGCGCGTCGGCGATGTCCACGCTCTCGGTCAGCGACCGGAGGTAGGCCAGGCCCGCGGCGACGGCCGCGCCCAGTTCCTGCGCGTCGGAAGCGCCCGCGTCGTGGAAGACGGTGCCGTCCACGGTGATCGCGCGAACCGTTTCCGGCCGCCCGGCCGCCTGTCCGGCCAGTGCGACGGCCTCGGCGAGACCGGTATCGGGGACGTCGGCGAAGCGGCTGGTCAAGGGTGCGGCACCGAGGGAGACGCGGATGTCCGCGCGAGCGGGCGCGGCGTAGCCGTCGAGCACCGCGAAGACCTGGGCCGCGGCGTCGGCAACGTCGCCACCCGCGTCCAGCGTGAGCGGGGCCAATTCGAACAGCAGGCCGTTCAGCGCGGTCGGCAGTTGCGCCACCGGCACGCCGCGCTCACCCACGCCGAGCCAGATCGCGCTGATCCCGTTCTCCAGGGCGGCCAGAATGTCCCGGTTGGCCGCGGCGGCGTCGCGCTGGGCGAACTGCGCGCTGACGTACCAGCCCCGGTGCACATCCCGAGTGGCGTCGCGGCCGCGAACGAAGGGGAAGATTCCCGGCAGCGGCTGCTCCGGCAACTCCTCGCGCCGGGTGTAGAGCGGGGCGACGGTCAGCCCGTCATAGGTGGTCTCGTCGAGCAGCCGCTCGGGCTCCTCGGGAAGTTCGCCGACATCGACGCGGCGAGACTTGGCCAGCACCCCGGCAACGCCCTTGCGCCACGCGGCGTATTCGGGCACCGGATCGGCCCCGGAATCTGAAGCAATCGGCATAGCTTGCTGTTCCTCTTCCTCAACACGGGCGCACCGGCAGTGCGCGCCCGATACCCTCACATTCGCCCAGCTCAGCGACTACTTCGGTTAACGGGCATTCGTCCCGTTTCCATTGATGCTAGCGGGCGGATTCCCAGCCGGTTGATCCTGCCCGCCACTACCAACCGGTAACCTGTCGCGGGTGACGAGGCTGATCCGTGACCCGCGTATCGTCGCGCTGATCGTCGGCGCGGTGGCGCTGTTCGGCACGGCGCTGCTCGTTCCGCTGCCGTCGCCCCGTCAGGTGCAGGATTGGGCGACGTCCGTCGGCCCGGTGTTTCCGTTGCTGTTCTTCCTGGTCCATGCACTGGTGACGGTGGCGCCGATCCCACGCACCGTATTCACCGTGAGCGCCGGACTGTTGTTCGGCCCGCTGCTGGGCATCACGCTGGCAGTGAGCGCGACGACCGTCAGCGCGGTGCTGGCGATCCTGCTCGTGCGCACGCTCGATCGCGACCAGGTGGCCGCCCGGCTCACCCATCCCGCGGTGCGCGCGATCGATGAACGTCTCGAGCGCCGGGGCTGGCTGGCGGTGGGTTCGCTGCGACTCATCGCGGCGGTGCCGTTCTCGGTGATCAACTATTGCTGCGGGTTGTCCTCGATCCGGTTCTGGCCCTACTTGATCGCCACGGTGCTCGGCGTACTGCCCGGCACCATCGGGACCGTCATCCTCGGCGACGCGCTCACCGGGACGACCCATCCGGCGATGCTGGCGCTGTCCGGCGTCTGCCTTGCGATCGGCCTGGCCGGTTTGGTCGTCGACGCGCGATGGAAGACCGAGTCACCCGCGCCGCCGCACGCCGCCGAGCCCGTCCCGGCCGCCGACTAGACCCACGCTCAGTCCGCCGTCAATTCCACGGGGACCGCGATCACGTCCACCATGGCTCCGTTGCGCAGCACGGTGACGGGCAGTTGCACGCCGATCGCCTCGGCGAACAGCTGCCGCTGGATTCCCTGAGCGTCACGCACCTCCGACCGCGCCACGCTCAGTACCAGATCGCCGCGGCGCAGCCCGGCCTGGTCGGCGGGGCCGCCGCGGACCACCTCGACGATGCGCACTCCGGCGGTCTGCCCGGTGCGCGCGGCGACCGGCTCGGGCAGCGGCGCGGGCACGCCGACCAAGCCGAGGTACGCGCGCCGGACGCGTCCCTCGGTGTGCAGCGTGCCGATGATCCGTCGCGTCGTCGCATTGATCGGGATGGCCAGGCCGAGCCCGATGCCGGCGACCGCGGTGTTGATGCCGACCACCCGGCCGGCCGAATCCGACAGGGCGCCACCGGAATTACCGGGGTTCAGTGCGGCGTCGGTCTGGATCACGTCCTCGATCACCCGTCCGGCGCGGCGGGAGGCCACCGGAACCGCGCGCCCGAGCGCGCTCACCACGCCCGCCGTCACCGAGCCCGCCAGGCCGAGCGGGCTGCCGACCGCCACCACCAGCTGGCCGACCACCAACCGGTCGGCATCCCCGAGCGGCACCGCGCCCGGCGCGCCATCGCGGGCGCGCAGCACGGCCAGATCCGACAGCGGATCGACCCCCACCACGTCGAACCGAGATTCCACTCCGTCGGCGAAGACCACCTCTCCCCCGCTCGCCACACCGACGACGTGCGCGTTCGCCAACAGAAATCCGTCGTCGGTGAAGACCACCGCCGATCCACTCCCCCGCCTGGTCCGCACACTGGCCACGTGCGGTGTCACCGACGCCGCCACCGCGATCACCGTGCGGGAGTAGGCATCCATCGCGGCGTTGTCCACGCCGACCACCACCCTGTTTGCCGGAATTGCACTCCTGGCGTCCAGGATGCCCTCGCGGACGGGACGACGCACCGTGTTCGCCGCAGGCGCAACCGGGCTGCGGTCTGCCGGGCGTGTCGCGGTAGCGTGAGCCAGCGGTCGCGTGTGCCGGGCCGTCCCGGATCCGGGAACGAGGATCCGGGAGATCGACCCGATCTCGTCGGCGAACGGGCCGGACGCTACGCCGAGGGCACCCGGTCGAGGAAGCCGTGCACACTGGTGATCCGGCCGTCGGCTCCGAGGGTGATCACGTCCGAGCCCGCGACCGGGGCGCTGCCGTCGGCCGTCGAGACCAGCTCCCAGGAGAAGCGGGCGATGTCGTGGTGGCCGTCGACCTCGCCGAGGCGGCGGAACTCGAAGCCGGGGAACTGCGCCTGCACTCCCCCGATGGCCGCCGCCAGCTGGTCGTGCCCGCTCACGTCCGCGAGCGGATCGGTGTATCCGCCGTCCTCGGCCCACGCGGCCGCGACCGCCGTGGCCCTGGCGTCCTCGCCGATGGCATTCCACGCGGCGAAGTACCGATCGACCGCTTCGTCGTAGCGCGACATGATGAATCCTCCTGTGTCGTCATGGTTTTCGTCAGCCGATCCGGGGTTCTCGATCGGCTGACCCCAACCTTGCCGTGCCACGGGCCCCGCGTCGATTACGCGCGAGGTAATGATCGCCGGCAACGAAGCGTGCATACGCGGCCGGGATTCAGCGCAGTAGCCCCTTCTTCCTGAGATAGGCCAGAGGGACCACCGCGGCCACCACCGCCAGCAGAATGGTGATCGAAAGACCGAGCTGCCAGGGCGATTCTGTGATGCCGGTGAGATCCATGCCGTAGCAGGTGGCGATCAGGGTGGGCGGCAAGGAGACCGCGGTGACGACGGCGAACACCCTCACGAAGTCGTTCTGGCGCGCACCCAGCCGGCTGGTCGCGGATTGCTGGAGGTAGCGGGCTTTGTCGTACTCGACGCCCGCGTGCTCCTTCACCCCGTCGATGTCGGCGAGCAGGAGGCCGATCGAATCGCTCAGCTCCCCGTGGGTGGCCGGAGCGTCGGCCACGAGGTGGCGCGCGGTGCGGGCCAGTTGCAGCTGGGTCTCCCGGGTGCGCGCGACGATTCGCGCGGTCGCGTCCAGCCGCGACATGGCGTCGCGCAGGTCGGCGATCTCGGTCCGATCGTGACTCCCGAGTGCCTGCTCGATCTCCTCGTGCAAAGCTTCCAGCGCGTCACCGGCGTGATAGAGCACCCGCTCCGACGCCTCGTTCAGCGCCCACAGCAGCGCGTACATCACTCCGTGCGCGGAGCCGGCCAGCTCCGGGTTGCGGCGCATCTTCGCGACCGCCTTGTCGAAGGGGACGAAATGCTCGGACGGCTGGAGCGTAACGAGGAACTCACCGTCCAAGGCGAAGACGATCGTCACGCGTTCGATGGTCTCGCCGCGCTGGTAGCCGGCGACCACCGGGAGATAGAGGAAGTTGTCGGACTCCCGGACCTGCCTGCGCGCGGCGGTGAAGTCGATGCCGAGCCGTTCCCGGAGCACGGCCGCGGTGTCGGCGTCGTCGGCGGCGAGAGGAATCCAATGCTGCTGCAGCACTTCGGTGTCGAAGTGGTCGGCGGTCACGGCGCTGAGAAAGGTCGTCATCGACTACCGCTGCCCGGGGAAGGAGTGCATGGACGGGGCGGCCTGCTGCTGCGGGCCCTCCGGTTTCCATGAGCGAAGCGATGTTTCGGCTTTCTCGAGCAATCTGGCCATACCGGGACTCCAATACTTACTATCGTGCGGGGGCTGGCGCGCCCCTCCGGGACAGAGGACGCGCACGGGTGGCAGCGATGAGCCGGGACGAGACCTGGTCGCGCCACGGACGAAGGGCCGGCGCATCGGCCGGACCGCAACGCGCCGCCCTTACGCGGTGAAGAGCTGACGAAGGTGGGATTCGATGCCGCGTCGGCCGATCGGGGCGCCGTCGCCCGGCCGCCGATCACGTACGCAGATCAACGACGCGACGGCGCAACCCGTTTCTCGAGGGCGGCCCGGCTGTAGACGTCGATACTGTCAACCGGCATCTGCCGCTCACCTCGCTTCGTTGGTCGACCGGCGCACGAATTGCGCCATCCATCATTAGAAACCCGCCGATCGGGGTACGTCAATCAGTTGCGCAAGTATTCGACAACGCGTCACCCGGTGGAAATCCAGCGGCACGAGCGGACCGGACAACTGGTCCCGCACAGCGGTTTTCGGCCACTACGCCGCGCAGGTGATCAGCCGCGGCCGTGCGGTTGCACAGCCGCACACGGTCGTGCCACCCTACCGACAGCTTTGGAGGCGGACGTGACCCAGCACAGCGAACCCCCGGGCCCCATCCCGGCGGACCGATTACAGGACGCCGCAGCGGTTTTCGGCATGCTCGCGGCCACCGCACGCCTGCAGATACTCTGGCTGCTCGCGCAAGGCGAGCGCGATGTCGGCAGCCTCGCCGCCGCCGCAGGCCACTCCGTGCCCGCCGTGAGCCAGCATTTGGCCAAACTCAAACTCGCCGGACTGGTCCGCGCCCACAAGGACGGCAGGCGCCACGTCTACGCCATCGCCGACCCCCGATATCGCCGACCTCGTCCGCCTGGCCTTCCGCCACCACCACCGCGACTGACCCCGGCTCACTCCGCCACGTTCACTCCGCACCACCGCCTGCCGACCTCAGTGACTCCGGTAGTAGTCGGCGAGGGCGTCGAACGCGGCTTCGGGCTCCTACGGAAGGTCCGGGTAGGTGTCGCCGCGGCGACGCCGCTGCGCCACCAGGCCGTTGCTGAAGTGGTCGGCCGTCCAGCTCGGGTGCCCGGAATGGGGCCGGTTCGGCGCGTCGAACGCTCGTACCGCGGTTTCCGCGCAGCAGGCGGGCTCACCGTTCGCGCAGGACAGCGAACCGATGAGTAACATTCGCCCGCTTCCCGGGGCCCTACCGCGGCGGCGATCACCGAACCCGCCAGTAGGGTTGACCACGGCGTTGCCAGGCCGGATGCTCTTGTTTGGCCGAACAGCTCGAAACCGGACATTCGAACGATCCTCATCGTCGTAGCGCCGAGTTGTGGCGGCGATGACGCCGGTGCGGACCTGCGCCGATGTCCACAACTCGAGGGGAGATTCGCGTGACCTACCGCCTGACCGATATCGATTGCGTGAGTGCACGGGGGCACTCCGCGCTAGGGGGAACCCTGGCGATACAGGCGGTCTGGCGTTACGACCGTCCGGTGGACATGGCGGCGCTGGAGCGTTTCCACGAGGCACTACGGCACGGCAGGCTCGGGAGAGCGGTCTCGCCCGCGATCATCCCGGCCGCCGGCGACCGGTGGACCACCCGCACCGAGTTCAGCCCGCTCGAGGTCGCGCAGGCGCCCATTCCCCCGGGCGATCTGGAGACCTGGATCGCCGAGCAGGGGCACGCCGAGTTGCGCACCTTCGGCGGGCCCGCATGGCGGTTGGCGGTGACTCACCTCGACAACGGGGAAAGCGCGGTGTCGCTGCTGGTTTCGCACACACTCGCGGACGGTCAGGCCTTCTGCGCGGCGGTCACGGACGCGGTCGCGGACAAGCGGCTGGATCTGGCGTACCCCAGCGACGAATTCGGCCGGATGCGCTTGCTGGCCGACGATCTTCGCGCCGCCGCGCGGCGAGCCAGGTCGTTCCCGTCGGCTGCCGGTCTGGCGCTGCGGTTGGCCGTCACCGGACGCGGCGGCAAGTCCGGGCCTTCGGAGGAGGACGCGCGAGACTTCCGCCTGCCGACGGTCACCGCGACGGTCCCGGCGCAGCTCTGGCATGCGGCGGCACGAAGCCGGGGCGGAACCGGCACCACCTTGGCGGTGGCGATGATGGCGACCATCGCCGCGGAAATCGGCCGCACCGACGAATCGGGCCGGGTTCGCATGATGATGCCGGTCAGCACCCGTACCGCCGACGATCTTCGCGCGAACGCGCTGACCTCCATCGCCTTCGAGGTCGATACGCGCGACGGCGAACCGGCCGACCTCGCCCCGCTGCGCGCGGTGATGAAGGAACAGCTCAGTGCCGCCGCGACGAGCGGACAAGATGTCCCACCACTGGTCCCGATCGCGGTGGCGCTGCCGCGCGGGCGGTACGCCGCGCTGGCGCGGCAAGCCGCCACCGACGCCATCTCGACGGTGTGCTCCAGCGTCGGCAAGCTCGACCCCGAGATCCTCCGCATCGACGGCCGCCCGGCCTCGGCGATGATGCTCGGCCTGGTCAATCAGAGCCTGAACTCGCGGACCGTCGTGACCGAGCGCGGCGGCAACCTGTACGTCGCCCTGGTCGAAACCGCGGAGGGAATCACACTGCGCGTCATGGGTTTTCACCCGCCGACGCTACTGGACGCCGAGCGGCTCACCGAGTTGGTGCGGGCCGCGCTCGCCGAGTACGAGCTTCCCGCGACTTTCTGGTAGCGGCGGGGCGTCCTGTCGGCCGACCAGCAGCGCGGGGGCACTACGTGTGCCACCATCCGGGCGAGACACCGGCCATGAGCGTGGCCGCATTCTCGGACTGGACATCGCGGACACCCGTCATCGTCGTTCCCGCGGCGCGGGTGGCCGAACTCGCCGGATCGCGGTCCGCCGCCCCGCGGGCGAGGCCAGGCTTGCGAACGATTGATACCGGACCGGCGGGTGCCGACACGCGGCCGCTTGTCACCGCGATGTGGCACGATCTGGGGAGTGACCAGCAGACCCGCCGCGACGCAGCACCTGCACGATCTCGCTCGGCTGCGCCGCGTCCGCGACCGCATCGACCGGGAGTACGCGCAGCCGCTGGACGTGGAGGCGCTCGCGCGTGACGCGCACATGTCGGCCGGGCACCTCAGCCGCCGGTTCCGGCTCGCCTACGGCGAGTCGCCGTACGCCTATCTGATGACGCGGCGCATCGAACGCGCGATGTCGCTGCTGCGCCGAGGCGACCTCAGCGTCACCGAGGTCTGTTTCGCGGTCGGCTGCTCGTCGCTGGGCACCTTCAGCACGCGCTTCACCGAGTTGGTCGGCGTGCCGCCCAGCGTCTATCGGCGCGACGCCGCGCGCGCGACGGCGGGGATGCCGTCGTGCGTGGCGAAACAGGTGACCAGACCGATCAGGAATCGAGAAGCGCCGGTTACCGAGCCGCAATTAGCCTGACTGCCATGGACATCACCATTCACGCGAGCTTCCTGCCGCACGACGACCCGGACGCAGCCCTCGCCTTCTATCGAGACCTTCTCGGCTTCGAGGTCCGCAACGACGTCGGATACGAAGGGATGCGCTGGCTCACAGTCGGCCCCGTCGACCAGCCCGGAACGTCCATCGTTCTGCATCCGCCGGGCGCCGACCCGGGCATCACCGACGACGAGCGCCGCACCATCACCGAGATGATGGCCAAGGGCACCTACGGCGGCATCCTCTTGGCAACCAAAGATCTCGATGGGGCCTTCGATCGGCTGGTGGCCGGCGACGCGGAGATCGTCCAAGAGCCGACCGAGCAGCCGTACGGGGTTCGCGACTGCGCCGTTCGCGATCCCGCGGGCAACCTGATCCGCATCCAGCAACTGCGCTGAGCGCCCCGCGATAGCCACCGTCGCACCGAGCAGCAGGCCACCCGCGACGAAGATGCCCGGGTACCGGCGACTCGGTGGGCGGTGCGCCGACATCGCAGCCGCTGCCTTCGCCCACCGACGGCCGGTAGCCGGCTCACGACCGGTCCATCGCAGCAGAAGGCCGCGAGCCGCCGCCCGGCCCGACGCCTCGGACCGGGCGCGTCGGCAAACACACAGACGGATCGGTCGGACTGGTTGAATCGAGCCAGGCGACGCCGAAACCGGACCGCGCACGCGGCCCCGCCCGACAGAGGGAGACACGATGAGCACGGCCACGACGACGGACACGCAGTCGCCCACGCTGCACGCTGCCGACAGCCACGATCTGATCCGCGTGCACGGCGCGCGCGAGAACAACTTGAAGGATGTCAGCATCGAGATCCCGAAGCGGCGGCTGACGGTGTTCACCGGCGTCTCCGGCTCGGGTAAGAGCTCCCTGGTGTTCAGCACCATCGCCGCGGAGTCGCAGCGGCTGATCAACGAGACCTACAGCGCGTTCGTCCAGGGCTTCATGCCGACGCTGGCACGACCCGAGGTCGACGTGCTGGAGGGGCTGACCACCGCGATCATCGTCGACCAGCAACGTATGGGCTCCGACCCGCGCTCCACGGTCGGCACCGCCACCGATGCCAACGCCATGCTGCGCATTCTCTTCAGTCGGCTCGGGAAGCCGCACATCGGCTCGCCGCAGGCGTTCTCCTTCAACGTCGCCTCGATCAGCGGGGCGGGGGCGGTCACGACCGAGCGCGCCGGAAGGACCGTGAGGGAGCGCCGCAGCTTCAACATCACCGGCGGCATGTGCCCGAGGTGCGAAGGCAGGGGCTCGGTGTCCGATATCGACCTCACTCAGCTCTATGACGATTCCAAGTCGCTCACGGAGGGCGCTTTCACCATTCCCGGCTGGAAGTCGGACAGCTTTTGGACGGTGCGGGTCTACGCGGAGTCCGGCTTCGTCGACCCGAACAAGCCGATCCGCAAGTACACCAAGAAGGAGATGCAGGACTTCCTGTACAAGGAGCCGACCAAGGTGAAGGTAGAGGGCGTCAACCTCACCTACGAAGGGCTGATTCCCAAGATCCAGAAGTCGTTCCTGTCCAAGGACCGGGAGGCGATGCAGCCGCACATCCGGGCTTTCGTGGACCGGGCGGTCACCTTCACCGTCTGTCCCGAGTGCGATGGCACCCGACTGAGCGAAGCGGCTCGATCGTCGAAGATCGAGGGCATCAGCATCGCCGACGCCTGCGCGATGCAGATCAGCGACCTCGCCGAATGGGTCGGCGGTCTCGACGAGCCGTCGGTGGCGCCGCTGCTGGCCGCGCTGCGGCACACCCTCGACTCGTTCGTGGAGATCGGGCTGGGCTATCTTTCGCTCGACCGGCCCTCGGGCACCCTGTCGGGCGGTGAGGCCCAGCGCACCAAGATGATTCGCCACCTCGGCTCCTCGCTCACCGATGTCACCTACGTCTTCGACGAGCCGACCATCGGCCTGCACCCTCATGACATCCAGCGGATGAACGATCTGCTGTTGCGGCTGCGGGACAAGGGCAACACGGTGCTCGTCGTGGAGCACAAGCCGGAGGCGATCGCGATCGCCGACCACGTCGTCGACCTCGGCCCCGGTGCCGGTGCGGCGGGCGGCACCGTCTGCTTCGAGGGCAGCATCGACGGGCTGCGGGCCAGCGGAACCGTCACCGGCCGCCATTTCGACGACCGGGCCGCCCTCAAGGAGTCGGTGCGCAAGCCCACGGGCACGCTCGAGATCCGCGGTGCGAAGGCGAACAACCTGCGCGACGTCGACGTCGACATTCCGCTGGGCGTGCTGGTTACGGTCACCGGTGTGGCCGGGTCAGGCAAGAGCTCGCTGCTGCACGGGTCCATGCCCGTGAGCGAGGGTGTGGTGTCGGTGGACCAGGCGCCCATCCGCGGCTCGCGGCGCAGCAACCCGGCGACCTACACCGGATTGCTCGACCCGATCCGCAAGGCGTTCGCGAAGGCCAACGGCGTGAAGCCGGCGCTGTTCAGCGCCAACTCCGAGGGAGCCTGCCCCACCTGCAACGGCGCGGGCGTCGTCTACACCGACCTGGCGATGATGGCCGGCGTCGCCACCCCCTGCGAAGAGTGCGAGGGGAAGCGGTACCAGGCATCGGTGCTGGAATATCACCTCGGCGGCCGCGACATCAGTGAGGTGCTCGCTATGTCGGTGCTCGAGGCGCAGGAGTTTTTCGGTGACGGTGCGGCGCGCACACCGGCCGCGCACGCCGTCCTCGGCCGGCTCGCCGACGTCGGGCTGGGTTACCTCAGCCTCGGCCAGCCGCTCACCACGCTCTCCGGCGGCGAGCGGCAGCGGCTCAAACTGGCCACCCACATGGCCGACAAGGGCGGCGTCTACATCCTCGACGAGCCGACCACCGGCCTGCACCTCGCCGACGTCGAACAACTGCTGGGCCTGCTCGACCGGCTCGTCGACTCCGGCAAGTCGGTCATAGTCATCGAACACCACCAGGCGGTCATGGCGCATGCCGACTGGATCATCGACCTCGGCCCCGGCGCCGGGCACGACGGCGGCCGGGTCGTCTTCGAGGGCACTCCCGCCGACCTCGTCGCCGCCCGCTCCACCCTCACCGGCGAGCACCTCGCCGCCTACGTGGGCGCCTGAGCGAGGACGGCGCGAGAGGATCCGTGGCAGACCCCCAGCGGCCAGGGATCCTCTCGCGGAAACGTCAGTTCCAGTTATCGATCTTGACGTCGTAGGGCTCCGGCGCGCCTTTGCCGGTTTCGATCAGCGATTTCAGGCTCAGCAGAAAGACCGCCCACTTGGTGCTGCAGTGATACATGGATTCCACCGGTTCCTTCCAGCCCTGATGCTCGAACAGAACGATGGCGTAGTCGTCGGCCTGAGCGAGATTCCAGTGCAGCTGCGTGCCGACCCAGTCTTCGGGTCCGTCGATCACTTCCCACCGCACGCGCTCGCCCGGATCGAGTTCGACGACCTTCATGTCGAATCCACCGGCGCCGAAACGGAATTCGAGCACACCACCGACGTCACCGCCTTTGCCTCTGGTGTCGATCGTCCACCAGCCCGCCAGCCCTTCGGTGGTGGTCAAGGCCGCGTACACGTCGTCCACCGAGGATTTGATTCCGACCCTGTGCAGGATGTCCACCATTTCGTCACTTCTTTCCGATGTCGATTGTCGTTGCGTCACGAATTCACTGCTGGTCTTGCCCGCGCTGAATCGCCTCGGCGATCCGCTTGATACGACGCAGCCTGGCGTCCCATGCCGCCCCCACCGCGGACAGCTGCGCGACCGCGCGGGCCAGTTGCGCCTCGTCCACCCGGTACCGCCGCTCCCGCCCGGCGGGTGCGGCGTGCACCAAGCCGACGCGGTCGAGCACGCCGAGATGTTTCGCGACCGCCTGCCGCGTGACGGGCAGTTGCGCACTGAGACCGGTGGCGGTGCCGCCGCCCTCCGCGAGGAGCAGGTCGAGCATCCGCCGACGGGTCGGATCGCCGACCGCGGACCACAGGTCGTCGTCTACGGCGGCGGTCACGGGGTCGACACCAGCCGAGCGATGTACTCCCCCAGCCGGGGAACGTAGGTGTCCCAGCCCACGGTGTGCTCGCGATACTGCTGCGCCGACTTCGCGGCCGCCCAGCCCATCTCCCGGAATCCGGTCTCGGTGAGCCGGATCGTGGTACCCGCGCCCGACGCAACGAGTTCGAAGGTGACCAGCAGCGACCCCGCGGAGGCGTCGACCTCGCCGTCGGGGTAGCACCAGCGGAACGAGAACACCCGAGGCGGCTCGGCGTTCACCACGGTGATCGCAGCGACCTGCGCACGGTCACCCCAGACGAGTTCACCGACCGCGCCGGGCGTCACGTCGAACTCGGCGTCGTCGGTCCACCACTGCGAGATGTGCTCCGGGCTGCTGACGACCTCGAAGACCACCTCGGGTGCGGCGTCGACGTAGATCTCCCGTTCGATGCTGCCGTACTCCATACTCGCCACCCTTTCGTCATGTGCAACATTTGGTTGCACATGACGCTAGCCCGCCGGCCGCTACGGCGCAACCATTGGTTGCATATTGCTCGGCATCGTCCACCGCGAACTATTGAATGCGACATCTGCGACATTTACTGTATTTTCGTCGCACAAGAACGAGAGGGGTCGACGATGACCGCACACCTGGAACCCGTGCACGGCGAGGCCACGGAAGAAGACCCGCGGCTCGGACCCGGCACACTGCTGTGGCGTTACCTCGGTGACCTGCGGTTGTTCCTGGTCGCCGCGCCGTACGGCATGCTCGAGCTGATGCACCCCGCGGTCGGGGCGGGCGTCACCGGGCACTCCGATTTCTTCGGCGATCCCTGGGACCGGGTCTTGCGCTCGATCCCGGAGATCATCGGCACCGTCTACGACCCGATCGAACGCGGCACCGGCACTCGGGTCCGTGACTATCACCGCAACATCCGGGGCACCGATGCGCACGGGAAGCGGTATCACGCACTCGAGCCCGACACCTACTACTGGACGCACGCCACGATGGTGCAAGCGACGATCGACATCGCCGACGTTTTCGGCGACGGCCTGACCACGACCGAACGCGAGCAGCTGTACCAGGAGACCACGACTTGGTTTCGGCGATACGGCGTGAGCGACCGGCCGATGCCCACCGATTATGCCGCTTTCCAGCAGTATTTCGACGACGTCTGCCGCGACGTCCTGGAAGCCACGCAGTCGGCACGATGGTTGACCGAGCGGCTGCGATTCACCAGCGACATGCGACTGCCGTATCTGCCGCAACCGGTCGAACGGGTGCTCCGGCCGGTGATCATGTCCGAATACCGGGTGCTCACCGCCGCGCTGCTGCCCGAGCCGGCCCGGGAGAAACTCGGCCTGCGCTACAGCAGAATCGACCAGGCGCATTTCCGCGCCGTCGCCGCCTTGATCCGCAACGCTTGGCCGCTGATCCCCGAACCGCTGCGCTTCCACCCCCGGGCGCGCGCGGGTATGCGGCACGCCCGCGCCCTCGGGCAGGATTAGGGGCATGCGCAGTGCCCGGCAGACGACCGCCTTCGATGTCGACCAGCTCGCCGCCGACATCGAAGGCGACCCACAGGCCGTCCGGATCGTCGACGCTGCCCTGGCGGAGTTTCGCGACCACGGCATCGATCGCGTCCGCATGGAACACATCGCCCGCCGCGCGGGCCTGCACCGCGCCACCGTCTACCGGGCCTTTCCCAATAAGGACCTCCTCGTCACCACCGCGCTGACCGTGTGGCTGCGGCGGGTGTTGTCCGGGATCAGTACTGCCGTCGCCGACCACACCGATGTCCGAGACCGCGCCGCCGAGGGCTTCGCCATCGCCCTGCGCACCCTGCGCACCGACCCACTCACCAACCGCATCCTGCTCGCCGACGATGGTGGCCAGCCCTTCGTGATCACCTACGGCGCAACACTTCTCGCCGCGGCGCGCGCGTTCTTCGCCGAACAACTCCGCCGAGCCGACGACCTCGGCGACATCGACCCCGACGCGTCCGCCGAGATCGCCGCGCGCCTGTCGCTCACCCTGCTGCTCATCCCGGACAGCTACTTCTCCCTCGCGACCGATGAGGACGCCCGCCTCTTCGCCCGCCGCCACCTCATTCCCACCGCCATTCGATAGCGCCGGACAGCCGATACAGCCGCGCGGTCCGTACCGGCGTCCGTCTGCGCGCCGGCCACAACGAGCGTGCCGTGTTACCGAATGCCATTATCGGCCAGCGGGATCCACAACAGCATGGGGATGTTCAGCAATCGCACTCTCGACGGCCGCCGCGGATTCCGCGACGCGCCCGGAATCCGAAATCGCCGCATCGGACGGTGCGCGGATGCCGGGCGCTCTCCGATCCGGGGACGAGAACATGTCGTGCGGAGACATGATCGGCGCCTTCGCCGCGGCGGCGCGCACGCGCGTTACGAGACACCCCCCAGGCATGCCAGCGACACCGCTGTGACCCCTTGCCGTACCTGATCAGTGGTCCCGGGGTGCGTGTAGTAGTCGATCCAGAACAAATCCGCGCCACGGCGGATCACCGCCGATCCGTACGCCGTGCCGCCCTCGCCCTCGGCACTGTAGGCGCTGCAAGCATCGTCCCCGAGACCGCGATCGCTCTGGAATCGACCGGCCGCCGCGGTGTTCCGACAGGAGGAAGCCAGGGCGGCGGCGGCTCGGTCGGCGCCGGAGTCCCACCCCACCTGGCCGTGGCGCAGCACGCGCACGTCCAGGAGGCCGTACGCGTCAGAGCCGAAGGGACGGCTTTGCCCGGTCCGGAAGGAGCACGCTGCGTCCGGTCCGGAGGAGTAGCTCCCGCCGGGCAGAGGGACGCCGTGGGGCACCAGCTGCTCGAACAAAGCGGGTCCGATCGCCACGCAGAGGTCCGCCGGGGCGGCGGCGGCAGGATGGGCTCGTTCGGATCTGGCCTGAAGTGCCAGGTACGCGGCGAATCCCAGTATGACGAGAATCCAGATGCCCAGGGGGAACAGGCAGCCCCACCGGCGGCTCACGTTCACTGCTCTCCAGGTGTGGCGGAACGCTCCGCGCGACCGGACAGCCCCTGGGTTGTCCGCCGAGTCACCCGACCTGATCCGGGATCGCCGGACTCGGTGTCACCGTGCGGCCGTCGCCGCCGAGAGTGAAGGTGATCACGACCGGCCCACCGGAGGGGCAGCAGTTCGCGTCACGGCCCTCCAGCCACCGGTACTGCACCTGCACAGCGCGTTCGGTCGAACCGACTACCGTCGTGTAGGACGTCGCTTTCGCGGTCGCCGTGCCGAGATAGCGGTCCTGGTCGAAAAACAACACGTGCCAAGGGGAACTCGCCGTTCCGCCGGGTGTCGCGGCCAGCACCCACAGCAGGTCGGGGCAGGCCCCGGCGGGCGCGTTCGTGGCACTGTCCACGACATACGGCGTGCCGCCCGGCGCGGGCCCCAACGAGTTCATCGCGGCCACGACCACGCTCGACCCAGGGTCGATACATCGCCCGTTTCCGCTGGTAGCAGGGAGTTTCGCGGGCGCAACCGCAGTGCTGGTGACACCGCCCTGCGCTGGCGCTGTCCGAGTGGCTTCGACGGTAGACCGGCCGGGTTCGTTCGTTCCGGTCGCCGGCGCATCCGATCCGCCCTGACAACCTCCGACAGCCGAGCTCACCGCGATCGCCGTCACCACCGCGCCGATGATCGTCTTCATTCGCCTCCCTTTCGAATTCCCGACAACTGGAAGTCGGTATCAGGCGGACGCCGTTACATCCCGCATTTTCGGGGCATGTGTTCGGCATGATCGCCATCTCTGCCCGGTCCCGGAGGCCACTTGCCGTCGAATGCCGTGTGACACCGTGTTTCGCGAGGTCTGCGCGGTGATCGGTAGTGTCGAGCGGGTGAGTAGCTGGGTGCGCCGGAAGTTTCACGGTATCGGACGAATCGATCGAGCGATCGGGGGCGCGGTCGCCGAACTGCCTGCTTCGGCGATCGACCACGGACTGTTGCGGATCACCAACAG
>NZ_JBHVDM010000118.1:0-18893 GCF_042802775.1 Nocardia sp. NPDC057455
CAGCTGAGCTGTCCGGCGCTTTTCGGCTTTCGGAAGGTCAGACGCCGATGACGGTCGGTACGATCATCGGCCGACGACGGTAGGTGTCGGCCACCCAGCGGCCCACCACGCGGCGCACGCTCTGCGCGATCCGGTGAGTGTCGGTCACACCCTCGCCCGCCAGCCGCAGCAGTTCGGCTTCCACCAGTTCCGCCGCGTCGAGCAGGGCGTTGGGGTCGTCGGAGAAGCCGCGTCCACTGATCTCCGGGGTGCTCACCGCCTTGCCGGTGGTCTCATCGATGGCGACGGTGATCGCGATGAAACCGCCCTCACCGAGTACCAGCCGGTCCGACAACGTCGACTCCCCGACATCGCCCACCGACAGTCCGTCGACGTACACATGGCCCACCGGCACCCGGCCGACGATCGAGGCGATGCCGTCGACCAAGTCGACCACCACGCCGTCCTCGGCGAGCACCACCCGCTCCTCCGGCACGCCCGTCGCCACGGCCAGCGCCGCGTTCGCGCGCAGGTGGCGCCACTCGCCGTGCACGGGCATCGCATTCGTCGGCCGCACCGCATTGTACAGGTACAGCAGCTCTCCCGCCGAGGCGTGCCCGGAAACGTGCACCTTGGCGTTCTGCTGGGTGACCACCGTGGCTCCGAGCCGGGCCAGGCCGTTGACCACCGCGAACACCGAGTTCTCGTTCCCGGGGATGAGCGAGGAGGCCAGCACCACCAGGTCGTCGGGGCGGATGTTGATCTGCCGGTGGTCGCCACGCGCCATCCGCGACAGCGCCGACAGCGGCTCGCCCTGCGAACCCGTGGAGATCAGCACCAGGCGGTGGCTGGGCAGGTTCGCGGCGGCATCGAGATCGACGACCACGCCCTCCGGCACGGTGAGATAGCCCAGATCCTGAGCGATCTGCATATTGCGGACCATCGAGCGCCCGACGAAGCACACCCGCCGCCCGTACTGCTGGGCCACGTCGACGACCTGCTGGATGCGGTGTACGTGACTGGCGAAGGACGCGACGATGACCCGGCCGCGAGCCTTGCCGATGACCGAATCCAGCACGCCGCCGATCTCGCGCTCCGGCGTGACGAAGCCGGGAACCTCGGCGTTGGTCGAGTCCACCAGGAACAGGTCGACGCCTTCGTCACCGAGCCGGGAGAACCCGGCCAGGTCGGTGAGCCGCCCGTCCAGCGGGAGCTGGTCGAGCTTGATGTCACCGGTGTGCAGCACGACGCCGGCAGGCGTGCGGATGGCGACGGCGAGCGCGTCGGGAATGGAGTGGTTGACCGCGAAGTACTCGCAGCCGAACGGGCCGTGCGTGGTGTGCTGCCCCTCGGTCACTTCGACCAGCTTCGGGTGCAAGCGGTGTTCCCGGCATTTCGCGGCGACCAGCGCGAGGGTGAACTTCGAGCCGACGACCGGGATGTCGGGCCGCAAGCGCAGCAGGAACGGCACCGCGCCGATGTGGTCCTCATGACCGTGGGTGAGCACGACGGCGACCACGTCATCGATCCGGCCCTCGATGGGGCGGAAATCCGGCAGGATCAGGTCGACACCGGGCTGCTGGTCCTCCGGGAACAGCACGCCGCAGTCGACGATCAGCAGTTTGCCGCCGTACTCGAAGACCGTCATGTTGCGGCCGATTTCGCCGATGCCGCCGAGGGCGAACACGCGCAGGCCGTTCTGGGGAAGGGCGGGCGGGGCGCCGAGACGGTCGTGCGCGGCAACCGGGCCGGCTTGCGGCGGCGAATCTTCGACTCGCCGAGCGCCGGACTGCCCCCGACCTCGGGCCGGGCGGCGGGACGCCGAGTTCTGTCCCTTGGCCTCCCGGCGCGACTGCGCGGGGGCGGGCTCTTTCGCGGAGGCGACCGGAGCGGCGGCCACCGGGGTCTCGTCCGGTGCGGGCTGGGGCGGTGCGACGGACTCCGGTGACGCGGCCGGCGTCGTCTGCTCGGCCGGCGTGGCGGGGGCGGGGGCGGGGGCTCCCGCGGGGCGGGAGGCGCTGCGGCGGCGACGGGATAGGGACTCGCTCACGACAGCACCCCGGCCGATCGCAGGTCTGCGGCGAGCATCTCGAGTCGCTCACCGGTCGGCATCAGTTGCGGCAGGCGCGGCTCCCCCACCTCGACGCCGAGCAGCCGCAGGCCACCCTTGCTCATCGCGACGCCGCCCAGTCTGGCCATCGCGGAGTGCAGCGGCAGCAGCGTGGTGTTGATCTCGCGGGCGCGCACGACCTCGCCCGCCGTATACGCTTCCAGCAGCGCGCGCAACCGCTCGGGCGCGAGATGTCCGATGACGCTGATGAATCCGGCCGCGCCGACCGACAGCCACGGCAGGTTGAGCGCGTCGTCCCCGGAGTAGAACGTCAGGCCGGTGCTCGCGATGAGTTCGGCGCCCATGTTCAGGTCACCCTTGGCGTCCTTGACCGCGACGATGCGCGGGTGCTCGGCGAGCGTGCGGATGGTGTCGCTGGCGATCGGCACCACCGACCGTCCGGGAATGTCGTACAGGGTGACCGGCAGGTCCGTGGCATCCGCGACGGCGGTGAAATGAGCGATCAACCCCTCTTGGGAGGGCCGGGAGTAGTACGGCGTCACCACGAGCAAACCGTGTGCACCCGCCCGCTGTGCGTTGCGCGCGAGTTCGATCGAATGCGCGGTGTCGTAGGTGCCCGCCCCCGCGATCACGGTCGCGCGCTTGCCGACGGCGTCGACGACGGCGCGCAGCAGATCCGCTTTCTCCGATTCGGTGGTGGTCGGCGATTCACCGGTGGTTCCCGAGATCGCGAGCAGGTCGATACCACGGTCGATCAGGCGAGCCGCGAGCGCGACCCCGGCATCGACGTCGAGCTTGCCGTCGGCACTGAAGGGGGTCACCATCGCGACACCTACCGTGCCGGACGCACGCAGCTCCGTTGGCGTCGATTCACCGTTCGTCATGGTCAGAAAGGCTACCCGGTCTGGGACACGCCCTCGACACCGTCGTCGGCGATCAGGCCGCAACAAAGACGCGAATCCATATCGGCGCCGCCGTGCTGATGTCATACCGACCCTTGCCTGACATCATTATCGGCGTCACACTGATGTCATGGATTTGAACAAGTACACCAGTCGGCTACGCGAGGACCTGGTCGCCGCCGCGGCGCTCGGGGACGAGAAGACGCAGGCCACGGCGGCGGCCCTGGCCGCGGCCACGGAAGGCTCGGCCCGCTTGGTCCTGCTCGCCGCGCTGTCCGACCTCGCCGCCGAGGTCAGCGCCGCGCTGGGCGACCGCACGGTGCATGTGTCGATCGACGGCACGGATGCTTCCATCGATGTGCGCAAGAGCACGGTGGGCGACGAACACCCCACCTTCGAGGAGATGACCGGAGACATCAGCAGGGTCACGCTGCGGCTGGTGGAGCAGATGAAGGCGCGCGCGGAAGAGGCTGCCGCACAGAGCGGTCAGTCCTTGAACTCGTGGCTTTCCGGCGCTGTCCACGGGGCCTTGCGCGACCAGATGCGCGGCTACGGGCCCAAACGCGACATCTGACTCAGTCGCGCTACAGCAACGCGGCCAGATTGCCGCGATCGCCGATGGCGACCTCGTCCAGTTCCAGCCAATCGGCCAGTTCGCGCAGCGCGCCGGTAAGGGCGTGCGCGGTGGCCGCAGTGTCGTATCCGGGTTCGGCGAACGCGGCGGGGACCCATAACCGTCCGTTCGCGCGTTCCGCGCGCAGGTCGACACGACCGACGAGTTCGCCGTCGAGCAGGAACGGGAAGACGTAATAACCGTGCACCCGTTTGTGTTCTGGGGTGTAGATCTCGATGCGGTAGTGGAAGTCGAAGATCCGTTCTGTGCGGGCACGGAAGAAGATGAGCGGATCGAACGGGCACAGCAGCGCGGCCCCTTCGACGCGACGCGGTGTCGCGGCGCCCGCCCGCAGATAGGCCGGTTTCCCCCAGCCCGCCACCTCCACCGGGATCAGCTCGCCCGCGTCGACCAGATCGGCGATGGCCGGTTCGGTCTGGGCGCGATGGAGCCGGTAATAGTCGCGCAGGTCCGCTTCGGTGCCGATGCCGTGCGCGGTGGCCGCACGAAGCACCAGTTCGCGGACGGCGTCCTGTTCGGCGACGTCGCGCGCCAGGACCTCCGCGGGCAGCACCCGCTCGGTCAGGTCGTAGTGCCTGGTGAAACCCACGCGGGTGGCCACCGACAGCGCGCCCGACGCGAACAGTTGCTCGCAAATCATCTTGGTGTCGCTGAGGTTCCACCAGGAGCCCTTCGGCCGAGGCTTGTCCAACTCCAGGTGGCGCTCCACCTCCCCGGCGGTGGCCGCGCCCACCGCGGTGATCACGTCCAGGATGTCCTTGCCCAGGGTCGGATTGCGCTCGACCACCTTGCGCATGCCGGACCATCGCCCGTGCTCGTACCGCCGCATCCGCCAGCGCAGCAACGGCCAGTCCTCGACCGGGATGAGCGCGGCCTCGTGCGCCCAGTACTCGACGAGCGCTCGCGGCCGCCGTGCCCCGTTGCTCCACGCGGCCTGATCGAGCAGGGTGCGATCGTAGGGCCCGATCCGGCTGAACACCGGCGCGTAATGCGCCCGCACCACCGCCGACACCGAATCCAGTTGCAGCAACTGGGTCCTGTCCATGACCCCGAGCACCGTCCGCCGAGACGTCCGCCCCGGCCGGCGCACCCCGAAACCTTGCGCAGCCAACGCCGTTCGCCGCGCCGCCGACGCACCCATCTTCCGCATGAAAGGCACCATGCCACGAGGCACCGACATCAAGGTCGTGCCGTCAGGTCGAGACGGTGACCGCACCGGTGGTGTCGATCTCGGTGCGACGATCTCGGTCCGACGCGGTGGCAAGGACGGTGGCCAGGATGCGGCGGCCGGTCGGGAGGATACGAACGGTGACCGAACCCTCGTTCGCGGCATCCAGCTCCCGGGCGGCGGCGTCGATCACTTGCTGGCGCACCCGGTGCGGGACGCCGGTGAAGCCACCGTCATCGAGCAAAATCACCTCGACGCCGCGGGAGCGGGCTCCGCGGGCGGCGCTGCTGAGCTGGTCGGTGGCCAGCTGCGGGGCCCGCAGGCCGTCGCGCAGTTCGGCTTCCAGGAGCCTGCACTGTTCGCGCTCCCCGGCGTCGAGTTCGTCCCCGTCGGCGATGCGTTCCAGGATCGGGCGCGCCACCGCGTCCAGCCGAGCCAGCTGACGGGTGCGTTCGGAGTTCTCCGCGGCCATCGAGGCCTCGGCGGCGGCACGCATGGCCGCTTCCTCGCGCAGCAGCCGCAGTGAACGCTGAGTGGGCCGCATGATCGCCGCGAACAGGGAAACCCCTGCGACCGTGGCGACCGGCACGATCGAGCCCACGACGACGCCCACCCGCAGGCCGGCCACCACACCGACCACGGCGATCACCACGCCGATGCCCGCGACGCCGAGCCAGGCCGCGGCCAAGCGTCCGCGCAGCACCAGCACGGCGAGCACATACGACGCGGCGAATGCCGTCCACACTTGCTTCGACCAGCCGTTTTCGGAATCGAAGGAGGTCAGGGTCGTGGCCAGCGGCCCGGAGGCGGCGACGAACACGGTCGCGGGCCAGGGCAACGGATCGGTCGGCGCCACCAGCACCACGATGCCGGCCAGCGCGAGCACGACCAGTGCCGCGACGGCGGCGACCACCGGCGATTCCGAGAAGTTCCGGATCATGTACAGCACGATGGTCACTTCGAGAACGACCAGGAACAGCCAGGCCGCGCGGTTGCGCAGGCCGAGCAGATCGCACAGCTCGAACTCGGTTTCCTGCTCAGCCATTTCCGCCCCACACCAGCGTCACGGTCGTTCCCTCACCCGGCTCGGATTCCACGAAGCCCGCACCGCCGGCCAGCTGACGCATGCGGCCCAGAATGCTCACCGAGATGCCGAGCCGATCGACCGGCACCTCACTCAGGTCGAAGCCCGCGCCATCGTCCCGGAACACCACCCGAATGCCACCCGCGCTGATCGTCACTGTGACGGTCCGGCGCACTTCACGTCCGGCGACGGTGGCGTGCCGCAGACTGTTGCGTACGGCCTCGGCCAGCGCGGCCGCGATCGTGCTCGCGGCGTCCACCGGCAGGTGCAGATCATCGAATCCGGCCCAGCGCCGCGTGGTGAACCGGATGCCGGGGTTCACCTCGTGCACGGCGGAGCGGAGGAACCCGATCGCGAATTGCGCGTCCAGGCGGTCGGGTTCGTTCTCGGCCACCCGGCACTCGTCGAGCTGCTCCAGGGTCCGTTCGGCCTGGCGGCGCAGCACCGGTGACTCGGTCCCCGCTCGCGAGGCGTCCAGCAAGGTGGACAGCACCGCGTCGTGGATCAGTGCGGCGAAGCGCGCACGTTCCCGCTCCCGGGCCGCCGCGCCCGCGACCGCCGCCGCGCGGCTGCTCTCGATCGCCGACTCACGATCCACTCGGGCGGCCGCGGCCCTGGCGTAGATCACGCACCACAGGAACAGCGCGCTCAACCCCGCCGCCCGGGCGAAGTCGCCGAGTAACGCCAGCGCCGTGGTCTCCCGTAGCACGACCAGATTCGCCAGCGCGCTGAACGCCGCACCCACCACCAGGTAGGCCACGGCGAGCGGCGGACGCCAAGCGAGCACCGCCGCGAGGACGCCCAGTGCCAACACCCGGTACAGCCACACCGACGCCTCCCCCTCGGCATCCGGTACGGCATACGCCAGCGGGACCACCGCCATGGCGCCGAGGAAACTCACCGCCGCCGCACCGGCCACCCGCTGGATCACGCGCCTGCTCATGCCGACCGAGACGACCGCGAGTACGGGGAACAGCCCGAACGCCAGCACCACCTCCACCACCGTCCACCGGACCGGCACGAAGCGGCTCTGGTCGGCGATCTCGGGCAGCTCGACGATCGCGGCGATCACCCCGGCGATACCGATGGCCAGGCCGAACCGGCGCAGAATACGATCGGCGGCGCCCTCGGAGGTCTTTTCCCTGGACAGCGCGACAACTCCGCGACGCCAACGGCTCGCACGGAGCCGGTCGAGCGGAAGGGAGCGAGAGCGCGACGGAGTGTCCAGCATGCTGGACGCGATCATCCGCGCCGATGCCGCTCGGGAACCGGCAACCAGCCGTCCTCCACCGCCCGCTTGTACAGGTCGGTCTTGGTCGGCGCCGGACGACCGGCGTCGGCGTACTTCTGCCGGATCCGGCCGAGGTAATCGTTGACCGTCTGCTCGGACAGACCGGTCATCCGCGCGACCCGGGATGCTTTCTCACCGGACGCGTACAGGGTGAGCACTTCCTCCTGGCGGGGGCTCAGGCCCACATTGGACAGTTGAGGATCGCCGTCGATGGCAGCGGCCCAGTCGGTGGTGACGACTTGCTCGCCGCTGGCCGCACGGCGCACGGCGGCGACGACGGTGGGCACGTCCTCGGATTTGCGCACCACGCCCAGCACCCCGGCGCGGGCGGCGGCACGCACCAGGAAGGCGTTGTCCGCGCCGGTGAAGACCAGCACCTCGATGCCGCGGTCACGCAGGGCGCGCACGTTGTCCTCGGGCGAGGACCCGTCGGCCAACCGCAGGTCCAGCACCACCAAGTCCAGCTTCGGTGCGCCGTCGGCGGCGGCGAGCAGTTCCGGCACGGTACCCGCGGTCAGCACCAGGTCGAGATCGGCTTGCGGCGCAAGCATTGCGGCGAGACCGATCGCGACCGATTCGTGGTCCTCGACCAATCCGATTCGGCGCGGAGTGTTCTCGTTCCCTTCGGCCCAGGTCACCTGGCTCTCCCATCCCGAGCTACTCGTCCACATCCCCACCGCGACAACAATCGCAGACAGTATGCCGGTCGATGGTGCGCCATGGTCAGACACCAGAATTCGGGGGTGCTCAGGCCATGAGCCCGGCCGCGAGGGTGGCCCCGAGTTCCCAGCACCGTTGCAGGTCCTCCTTGGCGGGCGGCCCGGAGATCACGACCGCGGCGGCGGCCTGTTCCCAGCCCAGGCCGGTCGTGATGCGCACCACCCCGCGTTCGGCGCCTTCGGTGCCTTCGTTGCCGTGCAGATACAGGCCATACGGACGACCGCGGGTGGAATCGAGGCACGGATAATAGAACGTGTCGAACGCGTGCTTGAGCGCTCCACTCATGTATCCGAGGTTCGCCGGGCTGCCCAGCAGATAGCCGTCGGCGGCGAGCACATCGGAGGCCGTGACGGTCAGCGCGGCGCGGCGCACGACCTCCACTCCTTCGATTTCGGGGTCGGTGGCCCCGGACACGACGGCCTCGAACATCGCCTGCATATGGGGGGACGGCGTGTGATGGATGATCAGCAACCGGGCCACCCTGCGATGGTATCGGCCCGTGCGACGGTCAGGCGTTGTCGCGCTCGTGCCGTTCCAGTGCGACCGCGCGGCGCATGGTCTCGCGGGCTCTGGTGCGGTCGCCCGCGTAGTCGTAGGCGCGCGCGAGGCGGTAGGAGACGCGCCAGTTGTCCGGGTCGGCCTCCCACTCCGCCTTGACCGTGGCGAACAACTCGTCGGCGGCCGCGCGTTCGATGCGGCCGGAGGGCAGGCGCGGTAGATCGGCGGTGTCGAGCTCGAGGCCCTCGTCGTGGATGCGCCGCGCCAGGTGCTGATGCGCCAGGGCCGCGCGCACGGTGGCCATCACGATCCAGACGCCCAGCAGCGGCAGGATCAGCACCCCGACGCCGATCACGATCGCCGCCACGTCGCCGGAACCGATCAAACTCAACGCGATCCGGCCGAGCAGCAGGAAGTAGAAGCCGAGCACCAAGATGAGCGCCGCGATCAGCGCGACTACCTTGAGGACTTCCCCGCCGCCCTTTCGATCGGCTCGCTCCGAGCCGCTCACGGTCGCGCTCCGTCGGGCGCCGTGCGCGACCGTCGCGCTCGCCGACGTGTGATCACAGGTCCAGGAACGGGTCGAGTCCGACGGTGAGGCCAGGGCGGTTCCCGATCTCCCGCACGCCAAGCAGCACGCCGGGGGCGAACGACGAGCGGTCGATGGAGTCGTGCCGGATGGTGAGCGTTTCCCCCTGGGTCCCGAACAGCACCTCCTGGTGGGCGACCAGACCGGCCAGGCGCACCGAGTGCACCCGCACCCCGTCCACGTCGGCGCCGCGCGCACCCTCCAGCTCGGTCGTCGTCGCGTCGGGACTGCGGTTCAGGCCCGCCTTGTCCCGGGCGGCGGCGATCAGGCCCGCCGTGCGGTAGGCGGTGCCGGAGGGCGCGTCCGCCTTGTTCGGGTGGTGCAGCTCGATGACCTCCACCGATTCGAAGAAACGGGCGGCCTGCTCGGCGAATCGCATGGACAGCACCGCGCCGATGGCGAAGTTCGGCGCGATCAGTACACCGACATCCGGACGGCCGGCCAACCAACCGCGCACCTCCGTCAGCCTCGCCTCGTCGAATCCGGTGGTGCCGACCACCGCGTGGATGCCGTGTTCCACCAAGACCTTCAGATTCCCCATCACCACGTCCGGGTGGGTGAAGTCGACGACCACTTGCGTATTCGCCGCGGTGAACGCCTCGAGCGGTTCGTCTTTGTCGACGGCGGCGACCAGTTCCAGATCCTCTGCCGCCGTCACCGCCGCGCAGATCGCCTGTCCGACTTTGCCACGCGCTCCGAGCACTCCGACCCGAATGGTCACCGCACCTCCTCGTTCCGTTTCCGGTCGGGGATCAGCCTAATGGGCCCGGTCGAGCGCGAGCCCGCCGCCGCCCGACCGGACCCGGCGTTCAGCGCACCTCTTGCCGTTCACCGGCCTCGGGGCTCGGCGTGCCGGCGAGATTCGCAGCCATCCGTTGCAGCAACCGCAGCACCTCGGCGAATTGCTCGTCGGTGATTCCCTCGGCCATCTGCCGCCTGCGCTGCGCGATCCGGACGAAGGCCGCGTCGTGCGTGGCACTGCCCCGCCCGGTCAGCGACAGCACACCTGCGTGCTCGGAGACCAGCCCCGCGTCGCGGAGTTCGGCCAGTTCGGCCGGCCATTCGGAGTCGTCGGTCCAGAACGTGTCGAGCGCGTCGCGGATGTCGTCGGCGCGCTGTGGTCCGTCGGCCAGCGAGTGCAGACTCTGCCAGCGTCGGCGAGTCAACCCGCCCGACGCGAGGTCTTCGTCGAAGCGCTGGTTGATCAACCGATCGAGTTCGACGAGCCAATATCCGATACCACGCCGTATGGCCATCACCGCTCCTGTTATCTGCCTGTGCACAACTACATGTAATCTTACATCTGAATTCGGCGTGACAGAGTGGAGAAATGGACGACCACGATGCGATCACCGTCGCCGTGGAAGCGGCGATGGTTCGGATCCGGCGCAGGCAAACGCGCGGTGTGCTGAGCGACGGCGCGATTCCCGTCGCCGTGTTCCGTGTGCTCGATGCCGTCGCCGACGGCGCGGCCGACACGGTCGGAGCTCTCGCTCCGGCACTCGGCGTCGATCAGCCGAGGGCGAGCCGCCTGACGGCTCGCGCGGTCGCCTCCGGCCTGCTGGAACGCGCCGCCGATCAGCGCGACGGACGGCGTTCGGTCCTGCGCCTCACCGCCGCCGGGAACCGGGCGGTGGCCGAAGCCAGGACGGGCAGGCGCAAGTCCATGGCCGCCGCCATGGCGGATTGGACCCCCGCGGAGCGCGCCGACTTCGCCCGTCTGCTCGCACGATTCGTCGACGCGATGGACCGGCCCGCCGACTGAGCGACCGCTCGTGCGGCGGCAGGCCGGATCAGTCGAAGACGATGACTTGACGCAAGGCGTGGCCCGCGGCGAGTTCGTCCATGGCGCGATTGATCTCGTCGAGCCCGACGTGCGCCGAGACGAGCCGCTCCACCGGCAGCCGTCCCGCCCGCCACATGCGGACGTACTCGGGGATGTCCCGGGACGGCACCGCCGAACCGAGATAGCTGCCGACGATGGAACGTCCTTGCGCGACCAAGGCCAGCGGGGAAACGGCGGCGCGGGCGTCCGGGGCGGGCAGCCCCACGGTGACGGTCGTACCGCCGGGCGCGGTGGCGGCGACGGCGGTCTCGAAGGCGCGGACGTTGCCCGCGGCCTCCACCACCACCTCGGCCTGCACCCCGAGCTCGGCGACCTCGGCCGGGGTATAGGCCGCGTGCGCACCCAGCTCCCGAGCCAGAGCGAGTTTGTCCGGCACGGTGTCGACCGCGATCACCTCGTGCCCTTCGGCGGCGAGCGACACCGCGACCAGCACCGCCGCCATGCCGACGCCACCCAGACCGACGACCATGATCCGGTCCCCGGTGCCCGGCCGCGCCGAATTCAGCAGGGCGCCACCGCCGGTCAGCACGGCGCAGCCGAGGACGGCGGCGATCTCGGCGGGCACGTCGTCGTCGACCGGGACCACCGACCTGCGATCCACCACCGCGTGCGTGGCGAAAGCGGAAACACCCAGGTGGTGGTGCACCTCGGCGCCGTCGCGGAACAATCGCCGCCCGCCGTTGAGCAGCTCGCCCGCATTGTTGGCGATGCTGCCGGGCACACAGGGCGTGCGGCCTTCGGTCGCGCACCCCGCGCACTCGCCGCACCGCGGCAGGAAGGTCATGACCACCCGCTGCCCGACCGCGATATCGCCGTCGCCGGGACCGACCGCTACCACCTTCCCGGCGGCCTCGTGGCCCAGCAGCATGGGCACCGGCCGGACCCGGTTGCCGTCCACCACGGACAGGTCCGAATGGCAGAGTCCCGCCGCCTCGATCCGGACCAGCAATTCGCCCGGCCCCGGCTCGCGCAACTCCAGATCGCACACGGTGATCGGCGCCGACTCCGCGAACGGCGCAGGTGCCCCGATCCGCTCCAGGACCGCTCCACGAATCTTCATTCCGCCGACGCTACCGCTCGCGGCGGTCCGAGCCCACCGGGCCGCAGGTGCGAGACCGAGCTTCGAGTGCGGTCCGGTGGCGCTCGTCGACCTGCGGTGTATCGGGGAGTCGCGGTCCGGCCCGCGGGGCGGTCACCGTGGGCTGCGTACGATGCGCCGATGGGTGTGAATGTGGCCGATGTGGTCGAGCGCTTGCATACCGACCTCGCGGCATGGCTCGGGTCGGCGGCGCCGGTCGAGGTGTTCGAGCGGTTCGCGGCGGCGCAGCACGAGCGGTTCAGCATGGTGACGACCGGTGGCGAAGTGCTGGGGCGCGAGGCGTTGCTCGCGGGTCTGCGTGGCGCGCGCAACGCCGTGCCCGGTTTGACCATCGAGGTGTCCGAAATAGAGGAACTCCGATGGTCCGGCGGCATCGCGGTCGTGCGGTTCCTGGAGACGCACCGGGCGCCCGGCACCACCACGCAACGCCGGGTGACCGCCGTGCTGACGACCGACGACCCCGGTGGCGTTCGCTGGCTGACGGTGCACGAAACCGAGACCACGCCGGCCTGACCATTCCCAGCACGGGGATGTGCGCCCTGCGACCGTGCCCCGAGTGCCGGACAATTCCTTGCCTCGTTCCCGGACGCGAGTCGCCCCGGTGCGGGCTCAGGCGATGCGGTGCGGGAGCGAGGCGAACTCGGGAGGTCGGAGCCGATGGATCGGTGGGAACGCGACGGGCTGCGCTCCGCCAACAGCGGAATGCGCAATCAGGTGGACCACATCCTGGACGCGCTCGCCGAGCAGCGCACCCACCTGTCGGAGGTACACGGAAAGCTGGCCGCCGTGCGGTGCACGGCCGAGTCGGCGGACAAACTCGTGGCGGTGACCGTGGACGCGGCGGGCATCCTCGTCGATGTGCGGTTCACTGCGGCAGCCCTGCGGAGCACACCGGAACAGCTCGGCCGTTCGGTCACCGAAGCGGGCAGGCAGGCGGCGCGGCTGGCCCGCGACGAGCACGCGGCGATCATCGCCCCGCTCGTCGCCGGAGCCGAGGCGGTACCCGATCTGCCCGATCTGGTCCCCGGCGCCCCCAGCCTGCGTGAGGTGTGGGAACCCACGGGCCACGACTCGACGGGCTGGAGCGCTCACGATCAGAAACCGTGATTCCTCGCCGGACGGGAGGGTCCGGCGGATCCGGGCCGACTCGACCGGCGAGGAATCACGGCCACTCCGAGATCCGATGCGCTGTAGGCAGGCTCGGGTGGCTCGACCGTACGGTTCTCGAGTGTCGGCACATGGCAGCAACCTCCGTTCGGGCGGGCAGCGCGTCGCTGCCTCAGGGATGGGCGAAGCGATCAGGAGTAGAGCTTCGTGAGGAAGGTGTTCAAGTTGTCGCGCACCCGCTCGACCTTTTCCTCGCGCGTGAGGTCTTCTCGATACCGGCTTCCGAGCGCGGGCCGCTTCTTGTTCCGCGCGTACAGCGAGCAGGCGAGATCGGTGCACATGTAGGTGCCGACCGAATTACCCCTGCGTCCGGACTCGCCTGCTTTGTGCGCGGTCATCAGCGAGACCCCGCCACCGGTGTGGGTGGTCAGGCAGATGGTGCACATCTGTGCCCGTCCGGTGCCGCCGGTGGCATACCGCAGGGCGACGCCGACCAGGCGGTTGTCCTGCGGAACGACCAGGTAGCCACGCCCCGGCAAGGACGGATCACTCCAGCCGAGGAAGTCCAGATCCGCCCAGGGCCGCTCGTCCAGGTCCCTGGGCACGGGCAACCGCTTGGCCTCTCCTTTCGAACAATTGACGAACGACGACCTGATGTCGCGTTCGGTGACGGGTTCCACGATGCAATCTCCTTCGCTCGATCGGTGGGCAAACCGAAGCGACATTACGGTCGCACCGTGGCGGGGACAACGGATTTTCCGGCGCTCCGGGCGCCACGCGCAGGCCGGAAGGAAGCCATCCGCCTCGAACATCGCGGCCGCGGAGGCTGTTTCGCGGCCGGCACGGGGGGTACCCGCGCGCCAGCGGAGGTGGTTGGTGTGGTGCAAGACATGCAGAAGAGGTTCGCGGCGCGACGCCGGCTGCGCGGGCCTGCGGATCTGCCGGGACGGTCGTGGTGGGGCGTGGTCAAGCGGTCGGTCGCCGAGTTCCAGCGGGACAATCTCACCGACTGGGCCGCGGCGCTGACGTATTACAGTGTGCTGTCGCTGTTTCCGGGGCTGATCGTCATGACCGCCGGACTCGGCATGCTCGGACGCCACGACACGCGGGCACTGGTCGACGCCATTCGCGAGATCGGGCCGGGCAGCGGAACCGATCTGCTCCTCGACGCGGTGACCGAGATCCAGCAAGCTAGAGCACCGGCCGGCCCGTTGGCGTTGCTCGGGTTGGCGTCGGCATTGTGGACCGCGTCGGCCTACATCGGCGCGTTCATGCGGGCGACCAACGCCATCTACGACATCGAGGAGGGGCGCCCGATCTGGAAGACCGTACCGGTGCGGGTCGCCCTGACCGCCGCGGTGGTGATCCTGCTGGGCGTCTGCACGGTCGGCGTCGTCATCAGCGGTTCGCTCGCCGACCGGATCGGCGGGTGGCTCGGGCTCGCGCAGGCCACGATCGCCGTCTGGGGCATCGTCAAGTGGCCGGTGATGATGGCGTTGATCAGCCTGGTCTTCGCCCTGCTGTACTGGGCGGCGCCGAATGTGCGGCAGCCGGGATTCCGGTGGCTGACCCCAGGCAGCGCGCTGGCCGTTCTGCTGTGGGCGGGGGCGTCCTGGGGATTCGCGTTCTACGTCGGCCACTTCGGTTCCTACAACCGGGTCTACGGCTCCCTGGGTGGCGTCGTCGTCTTCCTCGTGTGGTTGTGGATCTCGAATATCGCGGTCCTGCTGGGCGCGGAGCTGGATGCCGAACTGGCGCGGGCGCGCAACATCGCCCACGGTCATCCGGAAGATGCCGAACCCTATCTGCCGCCGCGCGACGATCCCGGCAAATGATCAACGGCGTCAACCACGCAGAGCCGCTCCGATGCCCGCCATCCAGCAGAAACTCGACGCATCGCCGACGGACCGGCCGAGGGGATGAGTGAGTCGAGTGCCGACCATCCCGGACTGCCGCGTCATCGCGGGGAAATCGCCGAGGTCGTCGGGCCCGCAGAACCGGGAGAGGGCCGGGTGACCGGCGCGAAGGCCGACGGTTGGTGTGCCGCCGGCCTTCGCGACGCGGCTTCGTCACCGCTGATCGGTCTCGGCGTCCTTGCCCGCTTCCCGCTCCGCTTCGGCGAGTTCGCGACGCAGACGCTCGGCATTGGCTTTGTCGCCGGTGTCCTCGGCGGTGGTGATGTCTTGGCGCAATTGCGCGATCATGTCCCGCGAAACCATAGGACCTCCCTCGTCTCTTCGGACGGTTTCGAGTGGGGGGCGAGCTGCGCCCCTCGTGCTCAGGGTGGCCGCTCGCGCGAGGACGAAACACCCCCGAAACCATGCGGCCCGGTCGCGGACGCCGGGTGCGCTGCTGAAGTCGGCTCGATGCGATTGCGCGCCGGGAGGCTGAGAAAAGTTGTGCCGATTGAATCCCGGGTCAGCGGGTAGTCGCTGTACCGGTGTGTCCGGGATTGCGATTTCCGTCCCCCGCGAATGACCGGCACATCCGCGGCTGGTCGATGTCGTGCACCGCGGGCGCGGGGCACGCCAGAACCGGCACGCTCTGCTCCACCGCCAACAGGTCCAGGATGCGACGCACGGAACTTTCTTCCGGCACCGTCATGCCGACCGGTACGCCCGCTCGCGCGCCCCACCCCGCCAGCCGCAGCACCGCGCGCACGCCCGCGCAGGACAGAAAGCGCACCCCGCACAGGTCGATGATGACGGTCGGAGGGTTCGACGTTGCGCCGCAGTAGTTTTCGACGGCGTCGGTCATCGACGCGAAGTATTCCTCGGCTGTCGCCGCATCCAGTTCACCATGCGTGACGAGAATCAGGCCATCGCCGGTTCGGACGCCTTCCACGCGGTACTGACAGGTCATGTGCACCCCCGGCGGCCGGTATCGGCACAAACCGCGACTTCGAGCCTGGCAGTGAGCGCCGGTGGTGTCAGTGCGATAGACGAAGTTCGGCACGGCCTCGGTCCGAAAAACGAAATGCTCTGCCATATCCCGGCTGCCTGCACGACGATCACTCGCGGGGTATGCGGTGATGAACGGTGAGCAGGATGTGGTCGAAGGCGGCGACCAGGTCCGCCGGTGGGGGCGGCACGAGGGGAAGTTCCGTGATCAGCTGCTGGGCGAGCGCCCGCAGCTTGGTGTTCGTTTCCTGCGAACGCCAGCGCAGTACCTGAAACGCTTGCTCGGCGCTGATCTGATAGATGCGCATGAGCACGCCCTTGGCCTGCTCGATCACGGCGCGGTTCTCGTAGAGTCCGGGCAGCGTCGCGGCCAGCATGGCTTCGTGCGCCTCGGCGAGGGTGTCGGAGAGGTCGACGTAGAAGCCGGAGGTACCGACCGCGGTGCCTGCATCGTCCAGGATGCGGTCGGCGACGACGAGCACGGTGTGTTCCTGGCCGGACAGGTCGATGAACCGGTGCCGGCTCGAGAAAGGCTCGCCGTGGTCGATGGCGCGTGTGATGGTCTCGGCGACGTGCGTGCGGTCATCGGGGTGCTTGTGCGCGAGCATCAGCTCTGTGGTGGGCTCGATCTCGCCGGGCCGGTAGCCGTGCATCCGATAGACCTCCGCGGACCATTCCCACCGGCGGGTGGTGAACCAGAACCGGAAGCTTCCGACCGTAGGCTGCTCGCACGGTGCCGAGTCGGTGGTGGTGATGACGGACGTGCCGGGCTGCATATGCAGAGTCATGGATGCAGTGCCTCTCCGAGATACAAGGGGCTTGCGGCCGCAACGTCACCGGACCGCCGTCATCCCTCGACGGGATCACGCGGACGCGGGCGCGTCGGGCCGAGAATCCGCTGTTGACTCAACGGCCGGCGCACGCGCACATCGTGGCGGCGACCGGTGACCTGCGAACCAGTATGTCATCCCCGTTCGGCCGAGGCGCGACAAGCCCGGAACAACACCCGGAACCCCAGCCGATCCAGGTAGCCGTGGATTGGGTGACCGCTTGGCGGGGCAAAGCTTTCGAGTCGCCTCCCCTGAGTCATCGCAACGGACCCGGTGTTCAGCGCGGCCCGAGCGCGAGTAGCAGGGCACGAATATCACGGCGCCGTACTGTCCCAGGCGGCAGATACTCCGGAAACCGTGGCCTGCTCCGATTCCGAGAAGGCGACGGCGGCACCGGAGCCGACGAACTCGGCCGCCGTGAGTATCGCACGACGCACCGCGCTTTCCGGTCCGCTGCCCTCGCCCAAGTGGGCTGCCGCGGCGACGGCGAAACTGTCGCCCGCACCGCAGGTGTCGCTGCCCACGGGCGCCTTGGCCGCGGCCGGAAGTGGGATGCGCAGGCGTTTACCCGACGCGCGCAGGCACATCAGGGCGCCCTCCGGCCCGAGGGTCACCGCGATCGCCTGCACTGCCCACCCTTTGGCCAGCTTCCACAGGTCCGGTCCGTCGTCGAGCCGACCGGACAGCAGGGTGAGCGCTTCCGCGCGACTGGGGGTGACCAGAGCCGCACCCGGGATCGGGACGGATCCGTGCGGATGAGGATCCCAGACGACCGGGATTTGGGCGGCGTGGGCGCGCAGCAGCGCACGGATCTGCGGGTGGGTCGCGGTGCCGCGACCGTAGTCCGAGACCAGGACCACGCGCGCCGCGGCGAGCGCGGCGAGTGCCGCCTCGGGCAGCGGATCGGAGCCGAGTCGTCCCGTGCCGGAATCGATCCTGGTGATCAGGACCGGGTGCCGGGGCTCCTTGGTCCTGGCGTGCCCGTTGGGGGAAGCCCACGGGCCGATCGCTCGCACCCGCTGCTTGCAGACCGTCGAACCGCGCAGCGGGAGTGCGATGACCCGGACGTGGCCCTCCAGCAGTCCACGCAGCCGGGCAGCCGCCTCGTCGGAGGCGAAACCGGCGATGAGAACGACTTCCCGCTCCCCCGTCGCGGCGAGCCGGGCCGCCAATCCCGCCCCACCGGGACGGAACGTCCGGTGCGCGACGTCGACGACCGGAGCCGCGGACTCCGGGCTGCATCGATCGGCGCGACCGTCCACATCGATATCCAGCAGCGCGTCGCCGATCACGACGAGCGGATCGCCCGCCGCCATCACTCCCGCTCCAGCGCGACTTCCGGCGCCGTGCGCAGTTCGTGCGCACGGACCGGGGCGGCGCCGATTCCGGGCGCGGCGCGCCGTGGCGGATCGGTGTCCGAGCGTGTCCCGGCAGCTTGTGCCCGTGCGGCCGGACCGGTCAGCGATACGTCCCCGGCCCTGTCCGGGTCGATGGCCAGACCCCGGCCGGTCACCCGGCCCCGCTCAGGGGGCCTGCGTGCTCGGACACCATGGCGATCTTCACGGCCGGCTCCGTTCGCCGCGGACGACTGGTCGATTAGCGCAGTAACCGATCGGGGCCTCACGCCGAAGCCCGCACGTGCTGACATGCCCGGACCGATCACGACGAAACATGCGAACCGGAATGCCGCGCAGGGCGCACCCCACGGCCCGGTAGAACGCCGACATCTGTTCCGGCCCGTCGCGGCCCCGAGGAGGTCACATCGACGCAGACGTTCGTTGGCCGTTCGGTGTGATCAGGTTCGTGCGCCGATCGGTCCGCGTGGCACACGTTCATGGGATGGCGTGTCGTACCGTCGGCCCCGGAGGCTGATCGGCGCGCCACTTCCGGCGCTGCCATCGGCTGTGCTCGAACGAATCCGAAGACAACACAGATGCGAGATTCCGGTGTGCCGGGCGGACTACCGGCGGGATGGCGAGGGGCAGTGTGTGCAGCGGCGTACCGCCGCCGCTTCGGGTGCGGCGATCGTGGTGGAAGACAACGTTTCGACCCGGGCCGAGCGTTTTGTATCCGCGTGTGGGGAGCCGCGGGGCCGGGCCACCCGGGGGGCCCGGCCCCCCGCCGCAGCGAGTGTGCTGGACGGTAGCTAGGGGCCGAGCAACACCAACCGGTGGC
>NZ_JBHVDM010000119.1:0-18834 GCF_042802775.1 Nocardia sp. NPDC057455
TCGGTCTCGCTTCGCTCGAAACCGGGAGTCGGGGTTGAGCTGGGCGCGTTGGTGGGCGCACCTCAGACATCGAGCACGCGGCTCGCGGTGGTCGACGGTGAAGCTGGCGTCGACCGGTGATCAGTTGCCTATGCGGCGGCCGCGTGTATCTGAGCTGGGCCGGGAACGGGACATGCTCGGTCTTGCTTCGCTCGAGATCGGGAGCTGGGGGTGCGCTGGGCGCGTTGGTGGGCGAACGCCAGACATCGAGCACGCGGCTCGCGGTGGTCGACTGGAAAGCTGGCGTCGACCGGTGATCAGTTGCCTATGCGGCGGCCGCGCGAACGTGCGCCGGGCCGCGAACGGGACATGCTCGATCGCTTTGCTCGAGATCGGGAGTTGGGCGCGTTGATGCGCGAGTTCTGGGCAGGGTGTACGCGGCTCGCAGTGGCTGGGGTCGTGGTGTCGACCGGTGAACGGTCGTGTGTGTGGCGGCCGTGCAGACGCGAACCGGGTTGCGACGGTGCATGCTCGGTCTCGCTTCGCTCGGAACCGGAGGTTGGGGTGTGCTGGTGACCCGGCTCGGGGCACAACGCGCGGTTCGGCGCGGTGTCGGCTGCCTCACTGGGTAGTGGGGGATATGTCGCCGCTCGGTTAGGGTGGGTCTTGTTACCGGCGAGTAGGCCGGGGCGACACGAATCGGGGCGCGGGCGGTCGATCCGTCGCGGTTCGCCTAGCCTGGACCTGAACGCTCGATCGGACACATCCGCGTCGGCTGGAGGAGTCGAGCATGGCCAAGAAACCGGATTCGCAGGCCCTCGGGCCGGAGCAGCGCAGGGCGGCCTGGGAGCGCTTCGGCAAAGATCATTTCGATGTGGTCGTCGTCGGCGGTGGCGTGGTGGGGGCCGGCATCGCCTTGGACGCGGCTACGAGAGGGTTGCAGGTCGCGCTGGTCGAGGCTCGCGATCTGGGGTCGGGCACCTCCAGCCGGTCGTCGAAGATGTTCCACGGCGGGCTGCGGTATCTGGAACAGCTGGAGTTCGGATTGGTGCGCGAGGCGTTGCGGGAACGCGAGCTCACGCTGTCCACCCTGGCTCCGCACCTGGTGAAGCCGCTGCGGTTCCTGTACCCGCTGACCCACCGAGTCTGGGAGCGCCCGTATGTGGCCGCCGGCCTGGCCCTCTACGACTCCATGGGCGGCGCCAAATCCGTACCGGGTCAACAGCATCTGACTCGCGCGGGCGCGTTACGGCTGGCGCCGGGACTGCGGCGCGACTCGCTGATCGGCGGAGTCGCCTATTACGACACCGTTGTCGACGACGCGCGCCACACCATGATGGTGGCGCGCACAGCCGCGCATTACGGCGCGGTGATCCGCACGTCCACCCAAGTGGTCGGGTTCCTGCGCGAGGCGGACCGGGTGATCGGCGTGAAGGTGCGCGACACCGAGGACGGGCGTACCGGTGAGGTTCGTGGCCACGTGGTGATCAACGCGACCGGCGTGTGGACCGACGAGGTCCAAGCCCTGTCGCACCAGCGGGGCCGGTTCCACGTGCGGGCTTCGAAAGGCGTGCATATCGTGGTGCCCAGGGACCGGATCGTCAGCGACACCGCGATCATCCTGCGCACCGCGACTTCGGTACTGTTCGTGATCCCCTGGGGCGCTCACTGGATCATCGGCACCACCGACACCGAGTGGAACCTCGACCTGGCGCACCCGGCCGCGACCAAGGCCGACATCGATTACCTGCTGAAGCGGGTGAACGAGGTGCTGGTCACCCCGCTCACGCCCGACGACATCGATGGCGTGTACGCGGGCCTGCGCCCGCTGTTGGCGGGGGAGAGCGACGAGACGTCCAAGCTGTCGCGCGAGCACGCGGTCGCCCGCGTCGCACCCGGTCTGGTCGGCATCGCGGGTGGCAAGTACACCACCTATCGCGTGATGGCCTACGACGCGGTGGACGAAGTGGCGGAGGACATTCCGGCCCGGGTCTCGCCGTCGGTCACGGCGAAGGTGCCGCTACTCGGCGCCGACGGCTATTTCGCGCTGGTCAATCAGACGGTCCAGCTGGCCGAGACCTTCGGCGTGCATCCGTACCGGATCAAGCACCTGCTGGACCGGTACGGGTCGCTCATCGAGGAGGTCATGGCCTTCGCCGCGACCAAACCCGAACTCCTGCAGCCGATTACGGACGCGCCGTCCTACCTGCAAGTGGAGGCCGTCTACGCGGCGGCGGCGGAGGGGGCCCTGCACCTGGACGACGTCCTGGCCCGGCGAACCAGGATCTCGATCGAATATCCGCATCGCGGGGCCAACTGTGCGGAGCAGGTGGCTCAGCTGATCGCACCCATCCTGGGCTGGGACGACGAGGAGGTCGACCGGGAGGTCCGGACTTATCAGGCGCGGGTCGACGCGGAGGTGCACTCGCAGACCCAACCGGACGACGCCTCCGCCGACGCCCTGCGGATCGCGGCTCCGGAACCACGCCCCGAGATCTTGGAGCCGGTGCCTTCCGAAGGGTGAGCCGACCGGCATCTGTCACCCGCCCGGGTGCGGCCGGTCCTCGCCGACGGGCGCTTCCATCCGCGTCGCCCAGTCGACCAGGGCGCGCAGGTAGCGCAGCACCAGTTCGTCCGGGTACCCGATCGGGTCGGCGAGATGCAGGCGGGCCAATTCCTCCATGGCGGCCAACAGGATTCGCTCCGTCGGGCCGTCGGGATCCACGGTAACCCCGAGATATCGGGACAAGTGGCGCGCGCCGATCGCCCTGGCGTAGGCGCGGCCGAGCGCGAGCCGCTCACGCAGTTCGGGCGGACCGCCGTCGAACGGGCTGAGGATGATGCGCCAGCTGGTCGGCGCGGCGTGCAGGTAGGCGAGGATGCCACGGCCGACCCGGTCCACGTCACCGTGGTTCCAGTCCACGCTGCGCACACCGGCGAACGCGATGGCAGACTCGCGATCCAGCAGCGCCGCCGTAAGCCCGGACAAGTCGGTGAACTGCTGATATACCAGCGCACGTGCCACCCGCGCCTCGCGTGCCACCCGATCGATGCTCACCGCGCCGAAGCCCTCGGTGGCGACGATGTCGCGCGCCACGTCCAGCAGTTGGGTGCGGCGGCCGGCGGCGGACATCCGGCGCTTCGGCCGTGCCGCGTCGGTGGTCGCCGGCTCGGCCGTGCAGCGATCCGTGGTCACGCAGTCGAAGGTAGCTTGAGCAGGAGCTCGACCGCCCGCGCCGCACTCTGTACCGCGCTCTCCATCGTCGCCGACCACTCGGTGGCGGTCCAGTCGCCCGCGAGCGCCAAGGTGGGCACCGAGGTTCGTTGGTCGGGCCGCAACGCGTGGGTGCCGACCACCTGGGAGAAGGTGGCTTTCGGCATGCGCACGACCTGCGCCTGCACCACCTTCGCCGCGCGCGCCGCCGGGTAGTAGCGGCGCAGCAGCGCCATCTGCTCGGCGACGATCTCGTCGCTGGACTTGTGGATCTGCTCGTAGGCGCCGCTGGTGGTCAGGCAGTACAGCCACGCTTTCGCGGTACTGCGTCCGGTCATCCGCTGGCGATCGAAGACCTCGTCGATGACGCCGGTGCCACCGATCAGGGCCTCGAACTCGGCCGTGGTGCCCAGCGGGCGATCGAGGTAGAGGTTGGTGCTGACGATCGGCGTGTATCCCAGTTTGTCGGCTGCCGCATAGATCTCGGCGTGCTCGGGCAGGTCGTCGAGCAGGCCGCCGATGTTCGAGTTGGGCACCGCGCACACGACCGCGTCGGCCGGGATCGTGGTGCCGTCGGCCAGCGCGACACCGGTGACTTCGCCGTCGGAGATGTCGATGCGGCGGGCCACGGCTCGGTAGCGGACCTGCACGCCGTACTTCTCGAACACACGCAACGCCCCGGTGACATACAGCGTATCCAGATCGGTGGTGGGGTAGCCGATGTCGACGGCTCGCCGGTGCCGCAGGCCAAGCCGGATGCCCGTGGCCATCACATCGGCGAACACCTTCGCCGATTCCCGCTGCACCGGCTCGGCCGCGATGCCGAGCGCCAGCCAATCCCACAGCGCCTCGCGCGCTTTCGCGGGCATGCCGACCCGGTCGAACCACTGTGCGGTGGTGAGGTCGGGCAGTTCGGCGGGCTGGTTCAGGCACTGCCAGCCGAGTCGGAGGGTGGCGACCGCCGCCCGCGCGCGCTCCAGCGGATTCGCGTCGGGATGCGCGCCGAACAGCGTGCGCAGCGCGGCGATTCCCTTGGTGCGCATCGTGACGCTGCGGCCGTCGGGCCAGCGCAGCGTGGCCCCGTGGGGAAAGGCGATGTATTGCCGTGTGCCGACGCTCGTCAGATAGCGGAACAGGTGGTCGTATCCACTGGCGATCACGTGCTGGCCGTTGTCCGGCGGATCGTCCACCGCCTCGGCCCGCATGGCGTGGGTGCGTCCGCCGAGCTGCCCCCTGCGCTCGAGGAGGGTGACCTGCTTGCCCGCCTCCGCCAGCCAGACCGCCGAGGCGAGCCCGGCCAGGCCGCCCCCGATCACCACGTATCGCCGTGGGTCGCTCATGGTGCCCTCCCGTCGTAACTTACAAGTTGTAAGTTAAGTTGGCGGACGGGACGGGTCAAGGGCCGAACGGGTTTTCATCTCGCCGCTGGGATCAGTCGACCGGGACGGGCTGACATTGCGGGCAGAAGAAGATGCCGCGTTCCCGCTGCACTACGCGGTCGTAATCGGGAGCGGTGTCGCCGAGTAGGTCGGCGACCAGCGGTGTGCCGCAGCGCTGGCACGGGAGGTGCGTACGGCCGTAGGCCAGCGGCCGTCGCGGGGGCTTCCGGACCGATTCGGTCAGGATGCGGTGTGCCTCGTTGACAACTGCCAGCAGATCCGGGACATCCCCGACTCTGGTCGCGGGATGGACGCGGCGCAAGAAGCAGACCTCACTGCGGAAGACGTTGCCGATACCGGCCAGATTGCGCTGGTCCAACAAGGCGACGCCGATGGGCTGATCGGGATACCGCTCCAGCCGCCGGACGGCTTCCGCCGCATCCCACTCGGGACCGAGCAGGTCGGGGCCGAGGTGGTCGACGATGCGGTGCTCGTCGCGCACGCGCACCACCTCGACCTTGCCGAGCGAGAAGCCGACGGCCTCGATATCCGTGGTGCTCAACACCACTCGCGCGGCGACCCGGGGTCTGGTCCAGCGCTGTCCGCAATGGAACACGCGCCAGCTGCCCTCCATCTTCAGGTGTGTATGAATGCTCACGGTAGGCGTGCGTATGAACAGGTGTTTTCCGTAACTGCCGACGCTCTCGACCATCTGTCCGCGCAGATCGACCGTCGCGTATCGCGGCACTCGGAAATCGCTGCGGGTCAGTTCTTTTCCCGCCAAGGCTGCGCGGAGCCGTTTGGCGGCCAAGAAGACGGTGTCCCCCTCAGGCATGGTGACACCCGTTCGGATCGCCCATGGCCGAGGAGGTGACGCACTCGGACACCGGCGAGCCCGCGCAGGATCGCGTGTTCACGGGCGGCTCCGCAGGCGAAGCCCACGCGGGGTGGCGGAGAAACCCGCGTCGGTGAGGAATCCGGCGAACGTGTTGCCGTGCACGGTGTCTCCGTTGACGCGGTCGATGACGAGCGAGTCCACCCGGCGGCGCCGGACCAGGTCGGCGAGCGCTTCGGCGGCGCCGCGGCGCGCGCCGGGATCCTCGGTGAAGGTGAGCAGGGTCTTGCCGCCCCGTTCCAGATACAGCACCAGTTCGCCGTCGACGAGCACGACCAGCGCTCCGGCTTTGCGGCCTGGCCGGTGCCCACCCTCGACGTCGTTCTTCGGCCAGGCCAGCGCGGCGCCGTACGGGTTCGCGGGATCGCACGCGGCCAGCGCCAGCGCCGTTCCGGTCGGCTGCCTGGATTCGGGACGGGCGCGTTCGGCGTCGAACGAACGCAGCCGATCCACCACGTCGGTGGTGGAGAACTGGGCGCCGCCGAGCGAGTCGACGAAATAGCCTCGGCGGCAACGACCGCGGTCCTCGAACTCGGTGAGCACGCGGTACATCAGCGCGAACCCGCCCGGTACACCCTCGTTCTGCACCGATCCCCTGGTCAGCACCCCGTACCGCTCCAGGAGCAGGTCCGCCGTGGCGTGGGCGCGAACAGTGTTGTCCGACACCCGCTCCGGCAGCAGCGACCATCGTCCGGCGACCGAGGCCGGACCGGAACGGGTCGGCATGCTCGGCCGGGGCAGGTAGGCCCGGCCCCGCGGCGCATGCCGGGGCGTGCGGTGGGCCGTCGTGGTCCGCGTCGTGCCGGACAGCAGGGCCCGCACCGGAGCGAAGGTGTCACCGGACACCACGCCGGCCCAGACCAATTCCCATAGTGCGGCGGCCACCGCGGCATCATCGAGCAGACCGGTGGCGTCCGAGAGTTGCCGGAAGAAGTACGCGCCGCCGCTCTGCGGCACCGGAATGAGTCGTTGAGCGGGAGCGCCGGAGATCGGCTGCCCCGCACCGGATGCGTCCACCGAATCGACCTTTCCGGTCCCGTATCCGTTCGGTGTGCCTGCGCCGCCGGTGTGACCGGCGGTGTCGCCGGATCGTCCGTGCGCGCCACGACCGTCGCCCGCACTGCCGGACGGAGGATCCGGCTCGTCCAACGGCACCGGCGCTCGATCCGGCGCGGCCTCCGCTGGGCCGGGTGGCGTCCACGGTACGAAGGTCGCACCAAGAGCGTTGAGCAGGCGTGCTTGGATGTCGGTGAGGTCGAGCTCGTCCGGCGGCGCGAGGGTCAACGTCGCTTGCTCGGCCAGATGCAGGGCGATCCAGCCGTCCTTGGCGGTGATGGCGCCGTGCCCGGACCAGATCACCTCGCCGGTCGCCATGAGTTCGTCGAGCATGGCGGGGGTGTAACCGGGCACCCGCGCGGGCAGGACGAGCGATTCCCAGGCGGAAGCCGGAATCGGCACGCCCGCGAGCTGTTCCACGACGGCTGCCACGCCGTCGACGCCGCGCAGCTCGCCGCTGCCGATGTGCTGCCAGGACGGGAGAAAACGTCCGAACGCGGCGGTCGAGACCGGCTCCACCTCGTGCCGGGCCGCGGCCAGCGACCGGCGGCGCAGCCTGCGCAACACCTGCGCGTCGCACCATTCCGTCCCAGCCGCTCCGGGGGTGAACTCACCTTCCACCACGCGTTTCTCGGCGGCGAGCCGATGCAGCGCGCTTGCGGCGACGGCGGTGCCGAGCCCGAACCGGGCCGCCACCGCCTCCGTGCCGAACGGACCGTGCGTGCGGGCGTAGCGGCCGACCAGATCGCCGAGCGGATCGGCCACCGGCTCGATGAACGCCGACGGCGTGCCGATCGGCAGCGGGACCCCGAGCGCGTCCCGCAGCCGGGCCGCGTCCTCCACCGCGACCCACCAGCTGCGACCCGCGAAGGAGACCTCCATGGCCCGGCGCGCGGCCACCAGGCTCTCGAACCAGGCGGTGGGATCCTTGTCGGCGCGTTCGGCGGCTTCGGCGGCGGTCAGCGGTCCGAGCAGGCGCAGCAGGTCCGCCAAACCCTCGGCGTCCCGCGCGTGCCGCTCCGGGGTGAGCCGCTGCAATTCCCCCTCGAGCTGCTCGATGACCGCGGCGTCGAGCAGCTCGCGCAGCTCGACCCGGCCGAGCAGTTCGGCGAGCAACCCGGAATCGAGCGAGAGCGCGGCGGCACGCCGTTCGGCCAGCGGGCTGTCGCCGTCGTACATGAACTGACCGATGTAGTCGAACAGCAGGGCGTTGGCGAACGGCGACGGCGTCGCCGTCTCCACCTCGACCAGCCGTATCTGCCGCCGCCCCACCCGGCCGAGCAGGTCACGCAGCGACGGCAGGTCGTAGACGTCGCGCAGGCATTCGCGCACCGTCTCCAACAGAATCGGGAACTGGGGGAACTTGCGCGCCACGTCGAGCAGTTGGGCCGAGCGCTGGCGCTGCTGCCACAACGGGGCTCGCTTCCCCGGGTCGCGGCGCGGCAGCAGCAACGCGCGCGCGGCGCATTCGCGGAACCGGGAGGCGAACAGTGCCGAGCCGCCCACCTGCTCGGTGACGATGTCATCGATCTCGTCGGACTCGAAGACGAACAGCTCGGCCCCGGGCGGATCGTCGGTGGTGTCGGGCAGCCGCACGACGATGCCGTCGTCGGAGGCGTTCGGTGCGGCGTCCACACCGAACCGTTCCCGCAGCCGCGCCCCGATGGCCAGCGCCCAAGGCGCGTGTACCGGAAGGCCGTAGGGCGAGTGCAGCACCAGCCGCCAGTCGCCGAGTTCGTCGCGGAACCGCTCCACCACCAGGGTGCGGTCGGTGGGCAGGTGCCCGGTCGCCGTGCGCTGCTCGTCCAGCAACGTGAGCAGGTTCGCGGTCGCGTTGTCGTCCAGACCGGCCGTGCTCATGAGTCGAGCGATGTTCTCCGGCATCGGATCGGCGGACGCGCCGAATTCGCCTCCCGCCGCGCGTCCGGCAGGCTCGGTCCCGTCGTGTCGTGACTGTCCCCGCGCACCCGGCGTTTTCGGCGTCGCGCCGTCGCGCCGCGCGGCCTTCTTCGTGCTCGCTTGCCCGGACGGTTCGGCACGCTCGCGCGCCACCGTGCGCACGAACTCGCCTAGTGCCGCGCCGAGTTCGGCGGGTCGCCCGAGCCCGTCACCGTGCCAGAACGGCAACCGCCCCGGTTGCCCGAACGCGGGCGTCACCAGCACCCGATCGAAGGTGATCTCCTGGATCCGCCAGCTCGTCGCCCCGAGCGCGAACACGTCGCCGACCCGTGACTCGTAGACCATCTCCTCGTCGAGTTCCCCGACCCGGGAGGCCTTCTCACCCACCATGTACACCGCGAACATGCCGCGATCGGGAATCGCTCCGCCGGAGGTGACGGCCAGCCGTTGCGCGCCGGGCCGCCCGGTGAGCGTGCCCGCGTCGCGATCCCAGACCAGCCGGGGACGCAACTCGGCGAACTCGTCGGACGGATACCGCCCGGAGAGCAGATCCAGCACCGACTCGTAGGCCGAGCGCGGCAGCGACGCGTAGCTCCCGGTGCCGCGCACGACATCGAACCACGCGTCGACGTCGATCGAATCCAGCGCGCACGCCGCGACGGTCTGCTGCGCCAGGATGTCCAGCGGGTGCGCCGGAATCCGGAGGGCCTCGATCTGTCCGGAGGTCATTCGCTGCGACGCCACCGCGCAGTGGATGACGTCGGTGCGATGCTTCGGGAAGATCACCCCGCGCGAGATCTCGCCGACCTGATGCCCGGCCCGCCCGATCCGCTGCAACCCGCTGGCCACCGAGGGCGGCGCCTCCACCTGGACCACCAGGTCGACCGCGCCCATGTCGATGCCGAGTTCCAGGCTGCTGGTCGCGACGACGCAGCGCAATCGGCCGCTCTTGAGATCGTCCTCGATCAGCGCCCGTTGCTCCTTGCTGACCGAACCGTGATGCGCTCGGGCCAGCAGGGCCCCGGCGCCGTGGATCACCTCGGTGGACGGGCCGAGCTGGGCGGGCGGTTCGTGCTCGGTGTCCACCGGCTCACCGAGCCGTGTCGCGTAGGCCTCGTTCAGCCGGGCGGTGAGCCGCTCGGCCAGCCGCCGCGAGTTCGCGAAGACGATCGAGGACCGATGCTCCAGCACCAGATCGACGATCGCCTCGTCCACGTGCGGCCAGATCGAGCCCGGCTGGTCGGAGTCGCCCGGCTCGGTCATATCCGCTACCGGCACTCGCACCGACAGGTCGAACGTCTTCGGCGCCGGAGGCGCGACCAAGGTGATCGGTGCGTTGCCGACCAGGAACCGCCCGACCTCCTCCGGCGGCCGCACCGTCGCCGACAGCCCGATGCGCTGGGCGGGCCGCTCGGTCAGCAGGTCGAGCCGGGCCAGGGACAGCGCCAGGTGCGAACCGCGCTTGGAACCGGCGATCGCGTGCACCTCGTCCACGATCACCGTGCCGACGTCCCGCAGCGTTTCGCGGGCCGCCGAGGTCAGCATGAGGAACAGCGACTCCGGCGTGGTGATCAGGATGTCCGGCGGGATGCGCAGCATCGACCGCCGATCGGCCGCGCTGGTGTCGCCGGAACGGACGCCGACGGTGATCTCCGGCGGCTCGAGTCCCAGGCGCTTGGCGGTCTGCGTGATGCCGACCAGCGGCGCCCGCAGATTGCGTTCCACGTCCACCGCGAGCGCCTTCAGCGGGGACACGTACAACACCGAGGTGCCGGCCCGCTCGGGCCGCTGTTCCCGGCTGGCCAGCTGGTCTATCGCCCAGAGGAACGCCGAGAGCGTCTTGCCCGATCCGGTCGGCGCGACGACCAATGTGTGGTCGCCCGCCGCGATCGCCTTCCACGCCCCGAGCTGAGCGGAAGTCGGCGCGGGGAACGCGCCGTCGAACCACTCCTGGGTCGCGCGGGAGAACTGGGCCATGGATTCAGTGTGCACCCGCCCACCGACAAGCACGCCCGTACCGTTTCGCGAGCGAAGCCGGAGCAATCGGACAGCGGCAGCCGACGCCGGGCCGTACGCTTCCACAGGTGCAAAAAGTGCTCAGACTCGACCTGGTCAGTCACGGGATGACCGAGGCGATGCGAAAGGCACGTTTCCCGGTGGACGAATCGCTCACCGAGGCGGGCAGGCGGGCGGTGGCCGAGTGCGGACCGCTCACCGCACCGCGGGTGCTCACCGGCCCGGAGCGCAGGGCGGTGGAGACCGCCGCGCTGCTGGGCCTGCCGGGTGAGGAGGACAGCCGGCTGCGCGACCTGGACGCGGGCGCCTGGCGCGGCGGCGAACTGATGTCGGTGCCCCAGGACGAGCTGTACGCCTGGCTCACCGACCCGGCCTTCCGCGGGCACGGCGGCGAATCCGTGCTGGACGTGATCGAACGGACCAGGTCGTGGATGGCCGAGGTGGCCGCGCAGTCCGTGTCCACCATCGCGGTCACCCATCCGGCGGTGGTCCGGGCCGCGCTGCTGGTGACGCTGGACGCTCCGCCGAAATCGTTCTGGCGCATCGATATCCCGCCCGGCAGCGTCACCCGCCTGCACTACCGCGGGGAATGGACGCTGCACTTCACCGCCTGACGGCCGCCCGTTCCCGGCGCGCGGCATGTCGGCGCCGACCCAACGAGAAACGGCCCGGGGAGAACATCTCCCGGGCCGCTGTTCGTCTGGGTTCAGCAGGTGGTCGGTGCGGGTTCGCCGCGGAACCTGGCCTCCACGTAATTCCACGCGTCGGCGAATCCGGCGGCGGCCGCGGTCAGATGCTCGGAGATGTCGACGGTGTGGAAACTCACCGGCGCACCCGCCTTGCAGTACCGGTCGGCGACCTCGGCGACGGGTTTGTAGAAGGTCATCTCGTCGAATCGGCCCTGCCAGAGGTAGGTGGGCACGGTCGGCACACCATCGAAGTAGCGCAGGCTGTTCTCCCGCAGGACGGCGTGCGCCTCGGGGCTGTCCATCAGGCTCTTGGACGCCGCCATCTGCTCCGCGCTGCGGAAGGCGCCGTGGAAGAGCAGGAATCGGCGGCAGGCGTCATGGGTGAACTCGCGGAACCACAAACCGTTCTCGTTGAGCTGATCCGAGATCGGCAGCCGGTTCGGGTACTCCCGCTCCAGTCCCATGGCGGCGGCGAAGGCGAGGCCGAAGCCGGGGTGCGGCGCGAAGCCGAGCGACATCGCCATTTCCTCGAGGTCGGCGGGGATGCCGCCCGCGACGGCGGCGGTGAGCTTCAGGTCCGGCGCGTAGGTGGGTTGCAGCGCGGCGGCCCACGAGGTGGCCATGCCGCCGCCGGAGTAGCCGGCGATGGCCACGGGGGAGTTGGAGAGACCGAGATCGGCGACCTTGCGGACGGCCTTCACACTGTCGAGGGTCATCATGCCCGCCAAGCGCGCTGCGCCGTAGGCGGAGGTGGGGCCGAGATAATCCGGCAGGGAGATCGCCCATCCGCGTCCGATGGGCAGCATCGCGCCGACCGCGTCCTGCAGTTCGCCGTTGAACAGCGAGCGCGACGGATTGCATTGGGTACCGAGCGAATTGATCAGCGCCTGGTAGGACACCAGCGGCGGGTTCTTGACCCCGGCGGGCATCAGGACCGTGGTGATGCCCATGACGGGGTTGCCCTGCGAATTGGTGGACCGGAATGCCACCTGCCAGCCCTCGGTGCCGACGTAGAGACCGGTGTCGATCCTCCGGCTCCGCACAACGTCGCCGGGGGCGAACGCCTCCAGGTCGGGCGGCGCTGTGTAGAAGGGGTCGGGATCGGGGGTGGGATAGAGGGGCTGAGCCGTTGCTGGCAGGCCGAGCAAGCCGAGCGAGACGATGCTCACCAGCAAGATCGCAATCCTGGACGGAACTCTGAACACGGGTTTCCTTCGAAAGTCAGCCGTCACCGATACACCGCCCGCGGGCGCGCCGCGGCGTCGGTGCTTCGGACCGGCACTACACGGAATACCGCAGCGAACATTCGCTGCGAGACGGAGCAGAAGGAATCGCCGCCGGAGCGACCCTGAGTCGATCATGACGGACTGCCGCACCTCCTTCGACTCCGGGACCGCCGGTAGCCGCGAAGGCGGCACCATCCGCTGCGAAAGATAGCGCCCCACCGAGCGGGACGCCGCACCGGATCAGGCGAACCGGACATGTCACAACGCCCGTGGCCCGCCATGCGGCGAGATCACTAAAGGAGGTGGCCTGCCCGGTCGCGCACCGAATCGGCCCCTCGTGGCGTGGCTCATGCGAAGCTGAGCACCGTCCGATCGCCCAGCGGGCGTTGCAGATCGATCACGACCACGCCGTACTCGCGCTTCTGCTCCGGGTTCGCGCCCTGGCACGGCGGCATGCCGCGATGCAGGCCACGGATCAGCCGCACGCTCACCAGGTCGGACGATTCCTCCACGCGCGCGGTGAATCCGATGCTCGGGCAGCCGACCGGGCCCGGGATGTGGATCGCGAGCTTGTTCGTCCCGTCTTCGATGTCGTACTCCGAGAAGGGCATCGCCGACGTGGGCTCCAGGTCCGCGGCTTGTGGGACGACGATCATCATGCCCCCCGCGATTCTGCGTGGACCCGGCTCGGCCCGCGTCCCCGCCGTCGCTTCCGCGGTTCGCTCCGGGGTGGAGGGGGTGGCCGGGTCCACGTGCTGCCCGCACGCGGTCAGCATCCCGAACATCGACGCGGCGACGATCGCCGTGCCCCTCCTGAGCATTGCCATCCTCCCACCTTCACACAGGTGGGCGTGGGGGCGGCGGAGGAAGCGCGGTGTGGCACGGGCTCGGCTGTGTTCGCCGTCACATAGACCTGGCACTGTGCGCAGGTCGTGCCCATCTTTCGATCTAAGAATTGTGCAGTTTGCGCAATCATTGAGTCCAAGGTTGTGCGTTCGGATCTTCGGGGACACGATATCGGCAACAAGTGCTCAACGATGCGAGGCGCCGGACCGGCGCCGAGCGGACGGGTGGATCCGTATGACCGAGCTCGCCGACCGCGATCTGATCGCAGCTCCCTACGACCTTGCCGACCGATACCGCGTCGGTTCGGGGACCGTTGTCCTCACCGGCGTCCAGGCCATCGCGCGGCAACTGGTCGAGCAGCATGTGCGTGATCTGCGCGCCGGACGGCGGGTGGGGACGTTCGTTTCCGGGTATCAGGGCAGTCCGCTCGGCGGCGTCGACAAGATGCTGGCCGGCATGCCGGAGGTCCTCGCCGAGCACGACATCTCGTTCGTCCCGGGATTGAACGAGGAACTGGCCGCGACCTCCGTGTGGGGTAGCCAGGCCGATCTGCCCGCGGGCGCCGCGACCCACGACGGCGTGGTCGGTGTCTGGTACGGCAAAGGCCCCGGTCTGGACCGGGCGACCGACGCTCTGCGGCACGCCAACATGTACGGCGCGAATCCGCGTGGCGGTGTCTTGCTGCTGGTCGGCGACGATCCTGCGGCCAAGTCCTCCACCGTTCCCGCGGTGAGCGAGCGCTCCCTGGCGGCGCTGAACATCCCCGTGCTGTTCCCGCGCAACGCCCGCGAGATCATCACCATGGGCTTGCACGGGGTGGCGCTGTCGCGCGCCTCGGGCTGCCTCGTCGCGTTGAAGATCGTCGCCGACGTCGCCGACGGCGCCTGGACCGTCGACGGATCGGTGGGTGACATCGACCTGGTCGTGCCCGAAATCGACTGGGAGGGCGAGCGCTTCCGGTACCGGCAGCGGCCGATGGCCGCCCCGGCCGACAGTCTGCTCGCCGAGGCGGATCTCCACGGTCCCCGCTGGGAGCTGGTGCGTGCCTACAGCACACGCAACGGACTGGACGTGATCGAGGTGAACCCCTCCCGTGCCACCATCGGCATCGCCGCCACCGGGACCACCTTCGACGCGGTCCGCCAAGCGCTGCTCGACCTCGGCGCGGATGACGACGCGCTGCACGCCGCGGGAATCCGGCTGCTGCGCATCGGGATGCCGTATCCGCTCGCGCCCGAGCGCGTCCGGGAGTTCGCCACCGGGCTCACCCGGCTGATCGTCGTCGAGGACAAGACGGCCTTCGTCGAGACCCAGATCCGCGACATTCTGTACGGCACCGCGGGCGCGCCCGAGATCGTCGGCAAACGCGACCACGCGGGCCGCCCGCTGTTCGGCGCCGACGGCGAACTCACCTCCGGGCGCATCGCCGCCCCGCTGCGCCGCGTACTCGACGGACACCTCGCGCTGAAACGGTCACTGCCGCAGCCACTGTCGCTGTCGGTGCTGCCCGCCAAGCGCGCGGCCTACTTCTGTAGCGGTTGCCCGCACAACCGTTCCACCGCCGTTCCGGAAGGATCGCTGGCGGGCGGCGGTATCGGATGTCACACCTTGGTGACCATGTCCGGCCGGACCGACAGCAAGGTCACCGGGCTGACCCAGATGGGTGGCGAGGGCGCGCAATGGATCGGCCAAGCTCCATTCACCGACGTGCCGCACCTGTTCCAGAACATCGGTGACGGCACGTATTTCCACTCCGGCCAGCTCGCCGTGCAGGCATGTGTCGCCGCGGGCGTGAACATCACCTTCAAGCTGCTGCACAACGACGTGGTCGCGATGACCGGCGCGCAGCACGCCGAAGGCGCGCTCACGGTGCCGATGCTCACCCGCAAGCTCGCCGTCGAGGGCGTCCGGCGGATCATCGTCTGCGCCGACGAGCCCGGCCGCTACCGCAGGCGCGATCTGGCTCCCGGCACGTTGCTGTGGCACCGGGACCGCCTCGACGAAGCGCAGCGCGCGCTGCGCGAGATCCCCGGCGTCACGGTGCTGATCTACGACCAGCACTGTGCGGCCGACGCGCGGCGGCAGCGCAAGCGCGGCGCCCTGCCGGTACGCCGCACCCGGGTGGTGATCAACGAGGCGGTGTGCGAAGGCTGCGGTGATTGCGGCGTCCAGAGCAATTGCCTGTCGGTGCAGCCGGTGGACACCGAATTCGGCCGCAAAACCCGGATCGACCAGACCTCGTGCAACACCGATTACAGCTGTCTGAACGGCGATTGCCCCTCGTTCGTCACGGTCGAAACGCCCGACCCGGCGAAACGGAAGCGGCGCGGGACGAGCCGGGGGCAGCAGCCGCCGCGGCTGCCGGAACTGCCGCACGAAGCGCCGGCGACCACACAGAACGTCTTTCTCGCCGGCATCGGCGGCACCGGCATCGTCACCGTGAACCAGGTACTGGCGACCGCTGCGATGCGGGCCGGGTACGAGGTGGCGAGCCTGGACCAGATCGGCATGAGCCAGAAGGCCGGACCTGTTGTCTCGCACCTGCGTTTCGCCGTGGGCGCGCTCGAGCCCGCCAACCGGCTGGCCCCCGCCTCGGCTGATTGCATCGTGGCCTTCGACCTGCTGGCCGCTACCGATAACAAGAATCTGGCCTACGGGTCCGCCGCGACGACCGTGGCGGTCGCCTCCACCAGCAAGACGCCGACCGGCGACATGGTCTACGACAAGTCGGTCGGCTATCCCGAGGAGGCGACCCTGTTGCAGCGGCTGGAGCAGGTCTCACGGTCGGTGCGTTCCTTCGACGCGCTGGCCGCCGCGCAGGTCCTCTTCGGCACCACCGCCGCCGCGAATTTCCTGCTGATCGGCGCCGCCTACCAACTCGGCGGCCTGCGGCTGCCGGGGACCGCGATCGAGGAGGCCATCCGGATCAACGGAGTGGCCGTAGAGGCCAACCTCGCGGCCTTCCGCTGGGGTCGGGTGGCGATCGCACGGCCGGAGGAGTTCGCTGCCGCGACCACGCGCCGCGCGGCCGAACCCGCCCCGGTGGCGGTGCCCGCGGACCTGTTCGAGGGACTGACCGCGACGGGAGAGACGCGGCGTCTGGTCGAGTTGCGGGCCGTCGAGCTGATCGGTTTCCAGAGCGTTGCCGTGGCGCGCGACTACGTCGCTACGGTGCAACGCATCTGGACGGCCGAGCGCCGGGTGACCGACCGTACCGAGTTCAGCGAGCAAGTAGCGCGCGGACTGTACAAGTTCACGGCATACAAAGACGAGTACGAGGTGGCACGACGACTCACCGACCCGGCCTTCCTGGCCGAGGTCGCCGCGCAGGTTCCCGAGGGGGCGAACCTCACCTACCGGCTGCACCCGCCGCTGCTGCGCGCGATGGGACGGAAGAAGAAGATCGGCATGCGGCCGGGCAGCCACTTCGCCCTCCGCGTGCTCGCCAAGGGAAAGCGACTGCGCGGCACCGCGTTCGACCCGTTCGGATACGCGCAGGTGCGCCGGGTGGAACGCGAACTGCGCACGCACTACACCGCGATGGTGACGAACCTGGCCGACATGCTGGACCGATCGGGCTACGACCGCGCCGTACGGGCGGCGGCACTCGCCGACGTGGTGCGCGGATACGAGGACATCAAGCTCGCCAACGTCGCGCTCTACGCCGAACACCTGCGGGAACTCGGTATCGAGCCGCCGCGATGGTGACGGGTTTGCGCCGGATTCACCCGGCGTAACCGGTTACCCTGCCGATCCACTCGATGAAATCCGCGGCGTCTTCGTTGCTGCCGTGCCCAGCGTCCCAGTACATCGCGGCGTCGACGTCGTCGCCCAGATTCTCCAGGCTCGCGGCGAGATTGCTCACGATGGTCAGCGCTGTGTCGGTGTCCTTGGTCCCCACCCGGATCCACCAGTGCTTCGCCCGGCCGGGGTTGCGTTGCCGGAGAAAGAACATGGGGTTCATCATGCTGATCTTCTCGGGCAGGTCGCTGTCGAGTTGCGCGGCCGGGTCGCCGGTCGCGTGCCGCAAGCTGAACAGGGTGAAGTGCCTGGCTTCGACGGTTCCCCCACCGAACTCGTTGTTCTCGGCCGAGGACAGGTCGAACGCGTCGAACGCGGGCACGCCCTTCTTCCGCGCACCGACGTGCGCGAGAAAGTCCGGCCAGGCGAACTCCGCCCGATCACCCGCCCAGGTGATCCACGTGTTGTCTGCCAGGTAGCTGGAGCGGTCGGCGTCCGGCAGTGCCGTCAAGTACGCGGTCGCCGCCGGTGCCAGGTAGGTCCGCACCAGGTAGCTGCCGTAGTTGCCGGTCGTGAGGCGTCCGAATCCGTTCTTTCCCCGCAGTTCCAGCGAAGCCTGGTATTCCGTGAACGCCGTGCTCAGTTCGCGCGAGGCCGCGGCGTCGAGTTCGCCGGGGCGCAGCGGGTTGGCGCCCCAATTCCACTCGTAGGCCATGTCCGCGTGCTCGAGATCGGTGATGGGGCAGTAGGGGGCCGCGGCGAAGACGGCATCGCTCGCGTCGGCCGCGCCCAGGTCGGCGAGATACCGGTCGTACATTCCGCTGTCGCCGGAGGTCGCGAGCAGGGCGGACAGTGCGCCTCCCGCGCTGACTCCCGTGGCCACGATCCGGTCGGTGTTGCCCGGCACGCGGCCGGAGTTGTGCCGCAGATACCGGACCGCGGCCTTCAGATCCACAATGGCGGCGGGCGCCACGCCTTGGTACGTGCCGTCCGGGGCGACCAGGTCACGCCCGCGCGCACCGGACTCGACGACGACGTAGCCCGCCGCGAGAGCGAGGTCTCTGTTCTTGGCCCGCGCACCGCCATCGTCCGGTTCGCGGCTCGTCACCGACGACGAGAGGTACCCCCCGACGGAGTTGCTCAAGAGAATCGGAGCCTTGCTCGCGTCGATGGTCGCGCCGTCGATCTCGACGGGCACGCTGACGCTCAAGCTCTGGTACGCCTTGTCCACCGGCTTCGCCACATAGACAACGCTCTCGTAGAACTGGTAGGTGACCTTCTTGTCGCGCTCGAAGGTCGCGACGGTCTTCGTCTCCACCGTGAACGCGCCGGGATCGAAAGCCAACTCCTCCACCGCTTTCGCGCTGCCGTCCAGCACATCGCAGGCGGCGGCGAACATCGGCACGGCGACCGCCGCCGCACACCCCTTGAGCATCGCTCTGCGCTGCACAGCTCTCTCCTTCGGGTTCGTGGCAAACCACGGGCGTCGCGGACGCGACGGCGTTGGTGGAACTCTCGACGGAACGAAACACCTGGTGGTCCGAAAGGTGAGATCGAAGGATATCGGCGTCGAGGCGTGCTTTCGCGAATACATGCCGGTGCGTGTAGCTCTGGGCACAGGAACTGCCATCGAACGGCTATCGCTGAGTCCGACCGCTCGGCCGGAGGCCGACCGGACACGACCCGATCGCCCGCGCAGAAGTCGCTGCCAGACAGGCGGCGGCATCGCGTTGCCCGCAAATACCGGGATCGCCGCGCGCGATGGCGGCAAAGAAAAACCCGGGCCGGACGATGGAAATCGTCCGGCCCGGGCCTGTAGTAGCGGGGACAGGATTTGAACCTGCGACCTCTGGGTTATGAGCCCAGCGAGCTACCGAGCTGCTCCACCCCGCGT
>NZ_JBHVDM010000120.1:0-18526 GCF_042802775.1 Nocardia sp. NPDC057455
GCCCGCCTCCCGCGCCGCCTCGAAACGTCCCAGATCGCACGCGGTCTCGTCGATCTCCAGCCGATAGCCCGACGACTCGGTGCGCAGCACCGTAGCCGGGTCGACCCCGGAATTACGCAGCGCCTTACGGATGTTCGAGACGAAGACCTGCAGGCTGGCAGCGTAGGAGTCAGGTGGTTCCTCGTTCCACACCAGATCGGCGAGCGCGGCCGACGACACCGCGCGCCGCCGATTCACCGTGAGCGCGGCGAGCAGAGCTCGCGGTTTGGGCCCGCCGACGGCTACCGGTTCACCACCGACGAGCAGTCGCACGGGCCCGAGCACGCGCACATCCAGACTCATGTGCACCAAGCCCCTGACGGATGTCTCAGGGTCAGGCGCTGATCGAGCGTCCGGCGGAGTGCAGGTCGTTGCAAGCCTCGACCACGCGGGCCGCCATCGACGCCTCCGCCTTCTTCAGGTAGCTGCGCGGGTCGTAGGCCTTCTTGTTGCCCACTTCGCCGTCGATCTTCAGCACGCCGTCGTAGTTGGCGAACATGTGCCCGGCGACCGGCCGGGTGAACGCGTACTGGGTGTCGGTGTCGACGTTCATCTTCACCACGCCGAAGCGCAGCGAGTCCTCGATCTCGGACTTCAGCGAGCCGGAACCGCCGTGGAAGACGAAGTCGAACGGCTGCGCGTCGGCGCCGAGGCCGAGCTTGGCCGCCGCGACACGCTGCCCCTCGGCGAGCACCTCGGGCTTGAGCACGACGTTGCCCGGCTTGTACACGCCGTGCACGTTGCCGAAGGTGGCCGCGAGCAGGTACTTGCCGTTCTCGCCCGCGCCGAGGGCATCGATGGTCTTCTGGAAGTCTTCCGGCGAGGTGTAGAGCTTTTCGTTTATCTCCGCCTCGACGCCGTCCTCTTCACCGCCGACGACACCGATCTCGACCTCGAGAATGATGTTCGCGGCGTGGGTGGCCTTCAGCAGTTCTTTGGCGATCTCGAGGTTCTCGTCGATCGGAATCGCGGAGCCGTCCCACATGTGCGACTGGAACAGCGGGTTCTTACCCGCGTTCACCCGCTCCTGGGAGATCGCGAGCAGCGGCCGGACGAAGGTGTCCAGCTTGTCCTTGGGGCAGTGGTCGGTGTGCAGCGCGATGGTCACGTCGTACTCGGCCGCGACCACGTGCGCGAACTCGGCCAGCGCCACCGCGCCGGTGACCATGTCCTTCACACCCTGGCCGGAGCCGAATTCCGCGCCGCCGGTGGAGAACTGGATGATGCCGTCGCTGCCCGCGTCCGCGAAGCCCTTGATGGCCGCGTTGACCGTCTCCGACGACGTGCAGTTGATGGCCGGGAAGGCGAAGGAATTGGCTTTGGCCCGACCGAGCATCTCGGCGTAGACCTCCGGAGTCGCGATGGGCACAGTAAGACCTCCGTGTTGTGCGGCAAAGACCTATTTTGTCAGCCCTTACCCTAAGGCAGCGGTGTTTCGCCTGGTATGCAGGGAGGGAGTGCACCGGTGACCCACCGGTAATTTCGCGCACTGCGCGAGCATTCTCAGGCGGAGCCGGTACTGTGGGGCCGGTAATTTGCGCTGGCAGCTTCCGACGCGGTGGCAAGCGATGAACGCCAGCCGTATCGGGACAGGAGGCCACGTGATTCTGCAGGCAGCGACAGAATCGGTGACGAGCAACCTCGCGCTGACCGAGTTGCTCGATCCGATGCACCTGCTCACGGAGACGTGGCTGAAGAACGCGGTGCTGCCGGCCATCCTGGTGATCGTCTTCATCGAGACCGGCCTGCTGTTCCCGATCCTGCCCGGCGACTCGCTGCTGTTCACCGGCGGCCTGCTGTCCGCGCAGCCGAATCCGCCGGTGTCGATCTGGGTGTTGGTGCCCGCCACCGTCCTGGTCGCGTTCGCCGGCGACCAGTGCGCCTACTGGATCGGACGGGCGATCGGACCGGCGCTGTTCCAGAAAGAGGACACCCGGTTCTTCAAGAAGCATTACGTCACGGAGACGCACGAATTCTTCGAGAAGCACGGGCCGAAGACGATCGTCCTGGCCCGGTTCGTGCCGATCGTGCGCACCTTCATGCCGGTACTGGCCGGGGTCTCCAAGATGGATTACCGCAAGTACGTCGCGTTCGACATCGTCGGCGCGCTCCTGTGGGGCGGCGGCGTCACGGTGCTCGGCTACTTCCTGGGCAACGTCGCGTTCATCCGTGACCACGTCGAGGCGATCTTCCTGCTCATCGTCTTCGTGTCGATCCTGCCCGGCATCACCGCGGTGGTGAAGAAGATTCGCCGCGGTACGCCCGTGTCCGACGCGGTCGAGAGCGAGCTGACCGCTTCGACCAGCGAGCCCACCCGCTGAAGCCGGTGACGACGGACTCGTCGCCCCTAGCCGTGGGCAGTTTCGATCCGCTGCTGTCGGCGGGCCCCGCGCTCGTCTGGGCAGTGGTGTTGACCTTCGTCTTCCTCGAGTGCGCGGTGATCCTCGGGCTGTTCCTGCCCGGTGATTCGATGCTCATCACCGCGGGCATCGTGATGGCATCGCACGCGTCGGGTGAGGCGCACGTGTGGGCGCTGTCGCTGGGCGCGATGGTGGCGGCCATCGCGGGCAACCAGGTCGGCTACGTCATCGGGCACCGGACCGGACGGCACCTGGTCGCCCGCAAGAACGGCAGATACATCAACGTCCGCAATCTGCAGCGCGTCGCGGAGCTGCTGCACCGGCACGGATTCGTCGCGGTGCTGATCGCCCGGTGGATCCCCTGGGTGCGCACCCTGTGCCCCTCGGTAGCGGGCGCGGCGCGAATGGACCACCGCAAGTTCACCGTGGCCAGCACCGTCGGCGCGATCGTCTGGGCGCCGGTGCTGCTGCTCATCGGCTATTACGCGGGCAACTTCCTGGGGCGCGTGCCGTGGCTGATGCCGATCGTGATCGGCACCCTGGTGGTGGGCTTGATCATCGGGACGGTGCTCGGCGTGCGGCACTACCGGCAGGAGATGTCCCAGCCCGCCGAGGACTTCGCGCTGGAGACGGCCCCGAGCGTGGTGTTGGAGTCCGAGAGCTGATCCGAGCTCACAGCCCCGCGGCGCTGACCTGGTAGGCCGCCTCCATGAGCAGCCAGCCGGACAACTGCACGGACATGTCGCGTCCCGGTACCTTCGACGAGGTCACCGAGCCGCCGGAAGTGAAGTAGCCGGCTCCGGCGCTGCCGCCGGGCAGTTGCGCGGGCTTGCTCCAGTCGTGGCCGAACAGTGGCTCGCCCTCCACCTGGAGCCGGTTCGCCCACGCCGCCTCGGCGGACGCGGTGACGATCGCGGCGGCCGCACGGCGGTCGGCGACCTGTTCGGAGTCCTCGCCGGGCAACATCACCGCGACCAGTGCCAGGTAACGGGCCAGGATGCCGTTGAACAGTCCGCCGTCGCCCCCGCCACCGCCGTTGACGACTCCCCCGGTGGTCATGCGTTCCTCGACGGCCGCGAGCAGCCGGTGCACGCGTTCGGCGTGTTTCGGATCGCCCGTCTGCACGGCCAGTTCGGTCTCCAGGCCGAGCGCCACTCCTTGGCAGTAGGTGAACACGGGACGCTCGATCTCGCCGGAGGGCAGATGGATGCCGTCGAGGATCAAACCGGTCTCCGGATCGCGCAGTGTCGCGTCCAACCAGTCGGCCATCTCCTGCGCACGCTGGATGCGCCCGAGCCGTAACAGCGCGATCGCGGCGGGACCGTTCGCGGGCGCGTTGAAATAGTCCGATCCGATGCGCCAGGGCAGACCGCCGCCGATCTGCGGCTGCCAGCCGTCGTGCAGCTGCTTCTCCAGTGCGGCCAGCGCACTGCGCACATCGGCGCCCTGAGTGCGCTCGGCGCGTTCCAGTGCGATGGCCAGCCATGCCATGTCGTCGTAGTACCGGTTGGTCCAGCCGGTGAGGTTGCGGATGCGGTGCGAGCGCGCCAGCGCGGCGATTCGTCTGCGGCGCAGCGGAGTCGGCGCCCGGTTCGCGGCGTCGGTCGCGCATTCGATCAGATGCGCCTGCCACCAGTAGTGCCACCCGCCGAAGACCCGCTCGCGCTTGGTGGCGGGCCAGCCGACCACGCCGAGTTCGGTACCCGGCAACGCCCACAGGGCGCGCAGGTGCCGCGAGATGATCGCCGATTCGGCCATATCGGCCCGTTCCGACCACAGCGTCGCGGGCGCGACGGCCTCCCGGCCCGTCCGTGTCCGGACAGCCGGCCGACGCCGTACCGCGGAGCCCTTTTCGGCGTGCTCCACGCGCGGCACCTCGATGTCGTCGCTCCGCGAGGTCATGACTCAATGGTGCCAGGCCAGAACGCATTTATGCGCCCGATTTGTTACAAAAGCGATGTGCAATCGTGCCGGTGTGCTCCGGCGCCGGAAGATCTCCTGCTCACACGGTCGAAGGCTCGTCCAACAGTCACCAAGCGGTCGCCGGGTCGGCGTGTTGCCGGATCCAGGCATGCATCGCGATCCCCGCGGCCACGCCCGCGTTGATGCTGCGGGTGGAACCGAACTGCGCGATCGACACCGTGAGCTGGGCGGCCTGCTTGGCATGGTCGGTGACGCCGGGCCCCTCTTGGCCGAACAGCAGCAGACAAGCGCGCGGCAGCGTGACCGTCTCCAGCGGGACCGAGCCCGGCACATTGTCGACGGCGACCACCGTCAATCCGGCGCGCTCGCTGAACGCCAGCAGTTCACCTATGTCGGCATGGTGCCGGATGTGCTGGTAGCGGTCGGTCACCATGGCGCCGCGGCGATTCCAGCGCCGCCTGCCGACGATGTGCACGGCGGCGGCGGCGAAGGCGTTCGCTGTGCGGACCACCGTGCCGATGTTCGCGTCGTGCCCGAAATTCTCGATCGCGACGTGGAACGGATGCCTGCGCCGGTCGATGTCGGCGACGATGGCCTCGCGGCTCCAGTACCGGTAGGCGTCGACCACGTTGCGCCGGTCGCCCGCGGCCACCAGTTCGGGATCCAGGCGCGGATCGTCCGGCGGCGGCTCGGCGTGTTCGCTCGCCCACGGGCCGACGCCGTTCGGGTGCTCGCCCCACTCCGTCGGCCCTGGTAGGTCCTGCTCCGCCGCGTCCGGCACCGGGTGACTCACCCCCACGATGCTAATTCCGGCCACCGCGCTCCCGACGGGTGGCCGGCTACCGGCTCAGTAGCTCGACGAACTTCCCGCGAACGCGCCGACCAGGCCGAGCACCAGCAGCAACAGCAGAAATAGCAAGGTCAGGCACATCAGCGCGGTCGCGATGATGCCGCAGATGTACCCCGCGTTGACATTTCCCCGCCCACCGATGGTTCCGCCGGAGGTATCTATCTCGTTGAGCGCCCGCTTGCCCATCACCCAGGCGAAGGGGCCGAGGAACTGGCACAGCACGAGGCTGAGAATGCCCAGGATCAGGACCGTGGTGGCTCTCGGGTGGTCCGGGGGCCCGTAGGCCCCATAGGCTGGATAGCCGTACGGCGGCTGCTGCGGCGGATAGCTCATCAGCAGGATCGTAGTAGGTGTGGCGGGTTACACCACACCGTGGCGGACAGCTCCCTCTAGCGCCGAAACCATCGCGACAACCATGGATTCGGCGGTCTTCCTCGATCGCCGTTATCGGACTGCCGGTGCTGCTCGGTGGAAGGGCACGCTGCCGACCATCCGAGTCCCGAACATTCTCGTGGGGCCAACCCGCACCCGCTATCGAGCGGCCGAGGTGTTGCTCGCCGTCGGAATTCTTTCACCCGGTTCACGGCGTACCGACCGGGTGACGAAATTCTTCGAGTACGCCGACGCCGGTATCGAGCACTACTGGCTGATCGACCTCGACAAGCCCACAAGTCTTGCCGCTTACCACCTCATCGGCCGTGACTACGAACTCGTCACCGAACAGTCCGGCACCGTGACGGTCAACGTTGCCGGAACCCCCGTGACGATCGATCTTGCCGCGCTGACCAGCAGTCGCGCACCCTGATAGCCCTCCACCACCGACTGTGCCGGGCCTATTCTGGAGGTCTGGCACTCGGGGTGGAGGCTGGTATGGATCACGAGCGGATATTGCGCACGGTGCTCGGGGTGACCGCCGGGTATCTGATCCTGCTGGCGCTGTGGCTGGGGTGGGTGGTGCATCGGACGCCGCCGGGAACCGTGCCGTATCAGATCGTGGCGCTGGTCGGGCTGTTCGGCTCGTGTGTCGGAATCGGGATGATGCTGGCCGCGCGGCCGTCCAAGGCGGATCGCCGATTGTGGCGGCACGGCTTGGAGGGCTGGGCGACCGTCGAGGGCGTGCACCCTCTGGAGCGCACCGACCATCACACCGAACTGACCGAGCTGGATCTCGAACTGACCGTGCCGGGCTCGGAAAGCTACCGGGGCACCGTGGTTTTCGACGCCACCCCGGCCGACAGGCCTCGGCTCGCGGTCGGCGAGATCCTGTCGATCCGCGTCGACCCGACGAACCGCGATCGCATCATTCTGCTGCTGTGATCACCGGTTCGACGTGCGCTTTCGGATCGGCGAGCAGGTACTGCGCGGCCGTGTAGGTCGCCAGGATCACGCCTTCGGTCACCCGGCGGGCACGCTCACCGCGGACGAACAATCGTCGCAGCACGATGAGCCCGTCGGAGACGGTGAACAGCAGTGCCCCGAGCCCGAGGCGACTACGCGGATCCGCACCGGGAACATTCACGCCCGCAATGTTTTTCGCGGCGGGTGCGAGCGCCGGGTCGGATGCCAGCACGGCTGCGGCGCCCAGGGTGGCGCCGTAGGCAGTCAGCGGTGCGGCCACCGAGGCCGCCTTCTTCCGCAGCAACCCGGCGGCACCCAGCCAGGCGGCGACCCGCGGCACGGCCACATCGGCGGCGGGCCTGCCACCCATCCGCCACCACAATGTGGCGTATCCGGCCTGCATCACCGCGAACGAGGACGCACCCGCGATCAGCTTGCGGTCGTCATCCGGATCGATGAGCAGGATGTCGCCGACGGTCGCCGCGCCCAGTGACCCGATCAACACCGTGCGCTCGGTGGACGGCAGTTCCCTGCCTTGGGTCGCCACGTCGGCCGCGAGCAGCGGCATCAGCAGTGGCTTCGCGATCCATTGCGCCTTCTCCCGCCCGGTGACGGCGCCGTAGACGGTGACCACCGCCGCGGCCAGATACCCGGCTCGGAACGGGCGCACGACTAGAAGCTCGGCTCGGCCGGGGCGGGCGGCAGCGTGACGACCTGGCCCGCGTAGCTCAAACCGGCGCCGAAACCGAGCAACAACGCCGTCTGCCCGCCCTTCGCCTTGCCGGTGACCAGCATCTCCTCGATCGCGAGCGGAATGGACGCGGCCGAGGTGTTGCCGGTGTTCTCGATGTCGTTGGCCATCGGGATCTCGTCGGCCAGCCCGAGGTTCTTCTTCATCAGCTCGTTGATCCGGGCGTTGGCCTGGTGCGGGACGAAAACCTCGATGTCCTCCTTGGCCACGCCGGACATCTCGAGCGCGGTGGACAGTGCCCGCGGCAGGGTGACCGCGGCCCAGCGGAAGACCCGCGGGCCTTCCATCCGCAACGACATCCGGCCGACCGGATCGACGGCCGGGTCCATACCCTGCATGGCCTGGGCGCGGTGCATGTACTCCAGGAAGTCGATGTCCTGCATGATCGCGGCGGCGTTCTCGCCGTCGCTGCCCCACACCGTGGGCGAGATGCCGTTCTCGTCGCTCGGGCCGACCACCACCGCGCCCGCGCCGTCTCCGAAGATCATCGCGGTGCCGCGGTCGGTGGGATCGAGCCCTACAGTCATCGTCTCGGCGCCGATGAGCAGCACGTACTCGGCGGAGCCGGACCGGATCATGTCGGCGGCCACGCCGAGGCCGTAGCCGAAGCCGCCGCAGCCGGAGGTCAGGTCGAAGGCGGGGACGCCGTTCATCCCGATGTCGTAGGCCACCTGCGGCGCGCCGTGCGGAGTCAGGGTCAGCCAACTGGAGGTGGCCAGGATCACGGCGCCGATCTTCGCGCGGTCGACGCCGCTGTTGACGATCGCGCGCTCGCCCGCCGCCGCGGCGATCGACCGGAGCGTCTCGTCGCCGCTGATCCAGCGCCGGTTGCGGACACCGGTGCGCTCGTAGATCCACTCGTCGGTGGAATCCAGGACCTCGCACACCTCGGCGTTGCTGACCAGGCGCTTGGGTCGGTAAGCGCCGATTCCGAGCATCGCAACTTTCTCGCGACTTTTGTTGACTGCAATGCTCACCACTGGTGACTCACACGACCCTTCACCTTCGAAGACTTAAACCATTGTCCAGGCTATCCCAGCGCGAGATCCTTCAGGCCGAGGATCGACCGGTACTCCAGTCCTTCCGCGGCAATCACCTGGTCGGCGCCGGTTTCGCGGTCGACGACGGTGGCGACGCCGACCACGGTTGCGCCCGCCGCGCGCAGCGCCCGCACCGCGGTCAGCGGCGAATTGCCGGTCGTGGTGGTGTCCTCGACGACCAGCACCCGCTTGCCCACGATGTCCGGGCCTTCGATCTGTCGCTGCATGCCGTGCGACTTCGCCGCCTTGCGCACCACGAACGCATCGATCGGGCGACCGGGCGCGTGCATCACGGCCAGCGCCACCGGGTCAGCGCCCATGGTGAGGCCGCCGACGGCGTCGAAATCCCAGTCCGCGACAAGTTCGCGTAGCAGTTTGCCGATCAGCGGGCCCGCGCCGTGGTGCAGGGTCGCGCGGCGCAGGTCGACGTAGTAGTCGGCCTCCTTGCCCGAGGACAGGGTCACCCGGCCGTGCACCACGGCGAGCTCGCGTACCAGCGCGGCCAACCTGTCCCTGTCGTTGGTAATCACGTCGATCATCTCGAGTCCTTCCGCGTGCGTTGAACAGCCCGCGATCGAGCCGGGCCCCCAGGGTTCACGGGATCGCTCCGGCGAGGGTTGTAAGCGCTTTGTACTGCATACCGGGCACGCTGAGCACCCGGCCCTTCTCCAGATCACGTCGTGAGCCGGCGACTACCTGGTCGACGCTCGGCCACAACGCTTCGGGCAGCGAGGACATCTGGATGCCTGCTCGCTGATGGAATTCCGTACGGACGAATCCCGAGCACAGGGCTCGAGCCCGGACTCCGGTCCCGGCCGATCCCCCTGCCAACCCTTCCGTGAAGGATAGTGCCGTGCGACGCCGCTCGTCCCGAGCAGCGAGCACCAGGTCATAGCCGAGCGAGGCCAGGCGGGTCGCGTAACGGCGGCCGATACCCGAGGCCGGTCCGGTGATCAAGACCACCGGACGGGTGGCGCCGGGCATCCTGGGGTGTGGATGCTCGCTCATGTGGGCGCGCGGCCGGTCACTTCGGCACGGGTCCCTGGTAGGGCCGGAATCCGGGATGGAAGGGTCCGCCGGGCGGGTCGGCAGGCCGCTGCCGGGACTCGGGATCGGGCCGGCCCTCGGCGTCGCGCTCCGCACGCGGTCGTGGCTGCTCGTCCTCGCGCACGCGGACGCGCGTGTTCGGCACGACGGCGAGCGACGGTCGACGCGCCGGTTCCTGGCCCGGATCGTCCGCACGCTCGTCGGCGTAGGCGTCGTCGCCGGGCCCTTCGTCGTCCTCGGTCTCGGCGCGCGGCCGATCGTCGGCGTCGTCCTCGCGCCGGCGTTCGCGGGGGCGCGGACGGCCCTGATCGTGTCCACCGCCGTCGGAGCGCGGCTCGCTGACCGGCGGCAGTACGTGCAGCAGACCGGACAGGCGCAGCACCGCGTCGATCGCGCCCTCCCAGTCCTTCGGAGTGGTGCCGACCAGCAACATGCCCAGCGTCCAGTTGCCCTCGCTCCAGAGCATCTGCACGGTGTCCGGCAGATTCTCGATGAAAGCGACCATGCGCTGATCGACCGCGTGCCTGGCGATCTCGGGGTTGGTGGCGAAGACCACGCGGTCGCCGATGGCGCCGAGCAGTTCCAGATCGTGGTCCTTGGGCGGGGCGGCCGTCTTCAACCGCATGTCGACGTCGATGTCCGAGCCGATCTGGCGGCGCACCGCGACCAGCGTCGCGGAATCCTCCAGATCGAACAGCACGAACTTCTCGCCCTTGCGGATACCGGAGACCACGTCGACCGCGGAGAGATAGCCCAATTTGGCCAGCGCGCCGCGGCGCCACGTGGATGGCAGCGCGGGTTCCACGGACACGTAGGTATAGCCCTGCGACTTCGCCCAGACCTGTCGCGCGTGACCGGTCCGCTGCCGCTGGAGCCGATCGAAATACAGCAGCACGATCGCGCCCACGAGCGCGATCGCCGCCAACCCGAACCACATTGCCGTCATCGACGCCTAGCCTAATAGTCCCGGCCGGACATGGTCCGTCATTACCCCCGCGCCGGGCCGAGCGAAACGGATGCGGTCACCGATCCCGCTCACCGGGCGGATGCGCGGCACCGCACACCGGGGGCAGCCGGGGCGGTTCATCGTCCGCCGCCGGACAGCGAGGTACCGATGATGATCTTGGCCTGGATCGATCCGTCCGGGCCCTTGTCGCCCTGGATCATGACGAGTTCACCGGGGGCCAGGTCGGACACTTCGGTGCCCGTCAACGCGATCACCTGAGTACTCGCGTCCGTGCGCACCGTGATGGTGTTGCCCATCACCGAACTCACCGTCAGGGTGCCCCCGTCGTTGGCGGTGATGGTGCCCACGGTCGCGCCGAGTCCGTCGACATCGCCGAGGCCGGGCACGCTGGGCAGCCCGCTCGGCGGCGTCGGCTGCGCGGTCCTGGTCCCCGGCACGGGCTTGCTCGTGACGCGCGCCGTCGAGGCCGCCGCCGTGTCGGCCGAACTGGAATCGCTGCCGCCCAGCAGCACGCCCGCGACCACCCCGACGGCGCCGATCAGCAGCACGACGCCGAGGCCGAGGGCGATCCACAGGCCGGTGTTGCGCCGCGGTGGCTGCGGCGGCCCCGGCGGCGGTGCACCGCCGGGCGGCATCCCGCCACCGGGCGGCATCGCCGTACCCGGCCACCGATCACCGCCGCTGTCCGGGTACGCGGCCCACTGGGCGTCGTAGGCGGGGAACTCGCGTGTCGCGTTGGGGCCCGGCGGCCCCCACGCGCCGTAATGCTCCGTCGGGGGATATTCCGACGGCACTGCGGTGCCGTACGCCTCGAGGTACTCCGTGGTGTGCGTCGGGTCCCCGGATCCGGACTTGCCCGGCGGCCCCAGGTGTTCGGTCGGCGCATCCTCCGGCCGCTGTCCCCAGGGATCGTTCGGGTTGGTCATGCGTTCCAGCGTAGGCTTTGTTCGCTCACTCGCGCCCGCACCCGCTGAACCGATGCGCTCTCCGGAAGACCGGCGCCGGTGCCCGATCCCCTGGGCGCGACGCGGCCGCCGATCGGTTCCCCGTTGGTGTCGCCACCGCGCCGAATCTTTGAAACATGGTGTGCGCGAATCGAGTTGCGCAGTGGTCCTCGAACGGGCCTCGCCCCGAACGCTGCTCGGAACGAGGCCGCTCGCTCACCGTCCGACGATCAGGCCGTCCCCGCCGGGGCTGACGCTCACCTTGACGCTGTCGCCGTCGGTGACCTCGCCCGCGAGCAGTTCCTTGGCCAGGGAGTCGCCGATCGCCTGCTGGATCAGCCTGCGCAGCGGACGCGCGCCGTAGGCGGGGTCGTAGCCGCGCACGGCCAGCCAGAACCGAGCCGAATCGCTGACCTCCAGCTTCAGCCTGCGCTGCGCCAGCCGCTTCTGCAGCTGGTCGAGCTGGATGTCGACGATGTGCTCGAGCTGCTCCTCGTCGAGCGCGTGGAACATCACCACGTCGTCGAGGCGGTTGAGGAACTCCGGCTTGAAGGCCGATCGCACCGCGTTCATGACGAACTCGCGATCACCGCCCGAACCCAGGTTCGAGGTCAGGATGAGGATGGTGTTGCGGAAGTCCACCGTGCGGCCTTGGCCGTCGGTGAGCCTGCCCTCGTCGAGCACCTGGAGCAGGATGTCGAACACGTCCGGGTGCGCCTTCTCGATCTCGTCGAACAGCACCACCGTGTAGGGCCTGCGCCGCACCGCCTCGGTGAGCTGACCGCCCTGGTCGTAACCGATGTAGCCGGGCGGGGCCCCGACCAGCCGGGCCACCGAGTGCTTCTCGCTGTACTCACTCATGTCGATGCGGACCATGGCGCGCTCGTCGTCGAACAGGAAGTCCGCCAACGCCTTCGCCAGCTCGGTCTTGCCGACGCCGGTCGGGCCGATGAACATGAACGAGCCGGTCGGACGGTTCGGATCGGCGACACCCGCGCGCGCCCGGCGCACCGCGTCGGACACCGCCTGCACCGCCTCGGTCTGACCGACCACGCGACGGCCCAGCTCCTCCTCCATGCGCAGCAGCTTCTGCGTCTCCCCTTCCAGCATCCGGCCCACCGGGATGCCGGTCCACGAGGACACCACCTCGGCGATGTCGTCCGGGCCGACCTCCTCCTTGAGCATGACCTCGCCGTCTCCGGCCGTCGCGGAAGTCTGCTCGGCTTCGGCGAGCTGCTTCTCCAGCGCCGGGATCCGGCCGTAGCGCAGTTCGGCAGCTTTGCCCAGGTCACCGTCGCGCTCGGCACGCTCGGATGCGCCGCGCAGCGCCTCCAGTTCCTCCTTCAGCGTGCGCACCTGGTCGATCGCGTTCTTCTCGTTCTGCCAGCGGGTGGTCAGCTGGTTGAGCTTCTCCCGGTCGTCGGCGAGTTCGGCGCGCAGTTTCTCCAGCCGCTGCTTGGATGCCTCGTCGGTCTCCTTGGCGAGGGCGACCTCTTCGATCTCCAGCCTGCGCACCGCGCGCTCCACCTCGTCGATCTCCACCGGGCGGGAGTCGATCTCCATGCGCAACCGGGAGGCCGACTCGTCGACCAGGTCGATCGCCTTGTCCGGCAGGAACCGGGAGGTGATGTAGCGGTCCGACAGCGTGGCGGCGGCGACCAGCGCGGAGTCGGTGATGCGGACGCCGTGGTGCACCTCGTAGCGCTCCTTGATGCCGCGCAGGATGCCGATGGTGTCCTCCACCGACGGCTCCCCGACCAGCACCTGCTGGAAGCGCCGCTCCAGGGCCGCGTCCTTCTCGATGTGCTTGCGGTACTCCTCCAGCGTGGTCGCGCCGACCAGGCGCAACTCGCCGCGAGCGAGCATCGGCTTGATCATGTTGCCCGCGTCCATCGCCGATTCGCCGGTCGCGCCCGCGCCGACGATGGTGTGCAGCTCATCGATGAACGTGATGATCTGGCCCGCGCTGTTCTTGATGTCCTCCAGCACGGCCTTGAGCCGCTCCTCGAATTCGCCGCGGTACTTCGCGCCCGCGACCATCGCACCGAGGTCGAGCGCCACCACCGACTTGCCGCGCAGCGACTCCGGGACGTCGCCCGCCACGATGCGCTGGGCCAAGCCCTCGACGATCGCCGTCTTACCGACGCCCGGCTCGCCGATCAGCACCGGGTTGTTCTTGGTGCGCCTGCTCAAGACCTGCACCACCCGGCGGATCTCGGTGTCCCGGCCGATCACCGGGTCGAGCTTGCCGGAGCGGGCGGCTTCGGTGAGATCGGTGGAGTACTTTTCCAGCGCCTGGTAGCTGCCTTCCGGATCGGGGCTGGTCACGCGGGCGCTGCCGCGTACCGCGGTGAACGCCGAACGCAGCGCGTCGTCGGTGGCGCCGTACTTGGTGAGCAACATGGTCACGTCGGAGTCGCCCGCGGCGAGACCGACCATCACGTGTTCGGTGGAGACGTATTCGTCACCGAGTTCGGTGGCCAGGCGCTGCGCCGCGGTGATCGCGGCGAGCGCTTCGCGGCCCAGCGGCGGTGTGGTGGTGGCGCCGGTCGCCCGCGGCAGCCGGTCCACCAGGTCCTGTGCCTCGCGTCGCACGGTCGCCGGATCCGTTCCGACGGCCTTCAGTAAGGGCGCGGCGATGCCGTCGGTTTGATCCAGCAACGCCACCAGCAAGTGCGCCGGACGAATCTCCGGGTTGCCCGCGGCGGAGGCCGCCTGCAGGGCGGCGGTGAGCGCCGCCTGGGTCTTGGTGGTGGGATTGAACGAGTCCACGAGTCACCTTCCTGCTAGTCGATTCGCACGACCTCGAGCACGATGCCGGTGCGACCGAAGCACGCGCTTCGTCTCGCCCGCTCGCCTACCGGCTCGACGCCGTTCCTTACCGTCCAACGTCGGAAAGGTTGAGTCTGTTCCGCTCAAGTTCAGAATTTTCGCCGCACCGGCCCGTCGCCACGGATCGGATCGAACGCTACGCCCCGGCACCCGCGAAAGCGACGCCCCCGGCGACACCGCCGATGCGGTGATTCCGCACGTCGGCGGGGTTCGGATGCCTACGATGACCTCGGCCGTCTCTTGTTGCATCACTCTTCACCCCGAATCAAGGAGCGAATGGATGCGCGCGATCGTGGTACGGAAGTTCGGAGCGACGCCGGAACTGGCCGAGATGCCGATGCCCGAGCCCGGGCCCGGAACCGTGCGGGTTCAACTCCAGGCGGCCGGGGTGAATCCTTTCGACCGGAAAGTGGCCTCCGGGATCCTGGACGGCAAACTGCCGCACGACTTCCCGATGATCCTCGGGGTGGACGGCGCGGGCACCGTCGCCACGGTCGGCGCGGGCGTCAGCCGCTTCGCCGTCGGAGACCGGGTGGTCGGCAAATTCCTCACACCGCCGGTGGGCCACGGCAGCTTCGCCGAGTTCGCGGTACTTCCGGAAGGCGGCACGCTGGTGCCGATCCCGCCCGGCGTGCCGACCGTCGCGGCCGCCGCGCTGCCGACCGCAGGCGTCACCGCACAAGACCTGGTGGACGCCACGCACATCCGGCCCGGCCAGACCGTGCTGATCGTGGGCGCGACCGGCGGCGTCGGTTCCTTCCTGGTGCAACTGGCCAATATCGCGGGGGCGCACGTCATCGCGACGGCGCGCGGCGATTCCGCCGATCAGATGACCCGGCTGGGCGCGGCCGAGACGGTGGACTACACCGCGGGCCCGGTGCGCGAACAGGTCGCCGCCGCGCATCCGGACGGCATCGACGTGCTGTTCGACCTGGTGAGCCCGCCCGAGGCGCTAGCCGAGCTGACCACGCTGGTCCGCGACGGCGGCACCGTCTACTCCACCACCTTCGCCGCCGACGAGGAGGCGTTGCGCGCGCGGTCGATCAAGGGCGGCAACATCGAATCCCAGGGCAAAGCGCCGGAACTGGCCCGGCTGATCCAGCGCGTCGCGGCGGGTGACGTGGTCGTGCCGATCGACGCCACCGTCCCGCTGGCGGAGGGACCGGCGGTCATCGGAGCGCCCGGCGCTCGCGGCAAGACCGTGCTCGCCATCTGAGCCGTACCGGCCCACCACGCCTGGCCTGTGTCCCGCGAGACCCCGGAGGTGTGTGCTGAGCACCCGACCACCCCAATTCGGCCTGTTCCTGATCCCGGAGGCCGAGGATTTTCGCAGGCTCGCCGAGCTGAGCGTGTACGCCGACGTGTCCGGGCTCGACCTGATCGGGATCCAGGACCACCCCTACCAGCGCCGTTTCCTGGACACCTGGACGCTGATCACCGCTCTGGCCGCGCGGACCGAGCAGATCACCTTCTTCCCCGACGTGGCCAACCTGCCACTGCGTCACCCCGCCTTGCTCGCCAAATCGGTGGCCTCGCTCGACATCATCAGCGACGGCCGGATCCAACTAGGCCTCGGCGCGGGCGCGTTCTGGGACGCGGTCGCCGGGATGGGCGGACCGCGCAGAACCGGCGGCGAAGCGGTGCGCGCCCTCGGCGAGGCGATCGCGGTCATCCGCGCCCTGTGGAGCGACGCGCGATCGGTCCGGGTGCCCGGGACCTTCTACTCGCTGGCCGGCGCGCATCCCGGTCCCCGGCCGCGGCACGATCCCGGGATCTGGCTCGGGGCGCGGGGGCCGCGCATGCTCGAGCTCACCGGACGCGTCGCCGACGGCTGGGTGCCGTCGGCCGCGTGGGCGCCACCGGAGTTCCTCGCCGAAGCGGGCAGGCGGATCGACGACGCCGCCGCCGTGGCGGACCGGGACCCGCTGGCGGTGCGGCGGGTGTTGAACGTGTCCGGGACCATCACCGCGGACGGAACCGATCACGGCTTCCTGGAGGGTCCGGTCGAGCGCTGGGTCGACGATCTGCTGGGTTTGCACCATGACCAGCGGATCGACGGATTCGTCTTCTGGCCCACCGAGGGGGAACCGGTCGAGCAGATCCGTCGTTATACCGAGCAGGTCGTGCCTGTGGTTCGGGCCGGCGCGGGTCCGTGACCGGCGTCTACTCGGCCGGGACGGGTCGCGAAGGTGCGGCGCCGTTCGCCTCCGGTGCCGGTTACCGACGGGTCAGCAGCATCCGCCGTTTGCCCACCGATTACCGTTTGGCCGGGTCTTACGGCACCGACGGGTGCGGTCGGGCGTAGTCCGTCGCCAGCCCGTGCTCGCCGGAACGCGGGCGAAGGTACGCCTATACCCACACGACCACGGCATTTTCGGGGATACTTGTCGGCGGGAGACCGCCGGTAACGGGTATGTCCCCGGGCAGAACTGAGGGAAAGGAAGCTCCACGTCGTGGATGCGCGTTCGGCTGCGCTGGTCCGCGCCAATTTTCGTTCGGTGATCGAGTCACCGAATGGACCCGAGCGGTTGGTCAGTGCGTTCTACGGACATTTGTTCGCCGAGAATCCCCGGCTGCGCGAATTGTTCCCGCCCGCCATGGAGATGCAGGCCAAGCGGATCGCCACGGCAATCCAGTACGTGCTCGATCACCTGGAGGACTGGGACCGGGCGCAGAAATTCTTGGAGCAACTCGCCCGCGACCACCGCAAGTACGGCGTCGAGGCGGCGCACTACGACGTGGCGGGCCGCGCGCTGCTCGCGGCGTTCCGCGCCTACAACGGCGCGGCCTGGAACCGGGGTCTGGAGGAGGGCTGGCGTGACATCACGATCCTGATCTCCGCGTCCATGGCCATCGGCGCGAACTCCGACAAGTCGCAGCCGGTGTGGGAGGCGACCGTGGTCGGCCATCGCCGCGTGCTGGAGGACCTGGCCATCGTGCGCCTGCAATCCGACGGGCCGGTGCCCTACCAGGCCGGACAGTACGTGCCGGTGACGATCCCGCAGCGGCCCAAGATGTGGCGCTATTTCTCCCCGGCCATCCCGTCCAACCCGTACGGCGAGATCGAGTTCCACGTGCGCAAGATCCGCGGCGGCTGGGTGAGCCCGGCGATCGTCAACGAGACCAGGGTGGGCGACCGATGGCGGATCGCGGGCCCGCTCGGCGGACTGCACGTCGACCGGGACAGCGGCCGCGACGTGCTCATGATCGGCGCGGGCACCGGTATCGCGCCGCTGCGCGCCCAGCTCATCGAGATGGGCCAGCGCGGCATCAATCCGCGCGTGCACTTCTTCATCGGCGGCCGCTATCCCTGCGATCTGTACGACGTGGAGAACATGTGGCAGCTCTCGCAGAGCAACCCGTGGCTGACCATCGTTCCGGTGTGCGAGCAGAAGACCAATCCGTGGTGGTACCCGCATCCGCCGCAGGACGCGCCGTACGGCATGCACCGGCGCTTGATCGGTAATCTCGGCGCCGTCGTCGCGAGCTTCGGCGCGTGGGCGGACCGCCAGATCCAAATCGCCGGATCGGCCCGGATGATCGCGGACACCCAGCGCGCACTCATCGCCGTCGGCACCCCTGAGCAGAACATCAGCTGCGACCCTGTGTAACGAAGGAGGCCCCGTTGGGGGATCCGAGCATGCTCGGTAACGGAAATCAAGCGCCGGAGTGGACCTCGACCGTGGTCGGTCATCATCGGTTGCGGCACGATCTCGCGGTGATCCGCCTGATCGGCGAATTCGTGCCGTTCGCCGCCGGACAATCGGTCGAGGTGCGAGTCCCGCAGCACCCCGGCGTGCGCCGCAGGTTCTCCCCCGCGCTGCCGCCCTCGCTGGACGGCAAGCTGGAGTTCCACGTGCGCACGGTGCCGGGCGGCTGGTGCAGCGGCGCGATCGTCGCCGACACGCAGCCGGGTGACGAGTGGCGGATCGGCGCTCCGGCCGGCGGATTCTGGGTCGACCCCGACGGCGACGAGGTGGTGATGATCGCAGGCGGCACCGGATTGGCGCCGATGCGCGCCCAGATCCTGGAACTGGCGCGCAAGCCTTCCCCGCCGCCCACCTACCTCTTCGTCGGCGGGCGCTCCCCCCGCGACCTGTACGCCTCGGACATGCTCTTCCTGCTGGCCGGCGAATTGCCCTGGCTCACCGTCATCCCGGTGGTGGAAAGCCTGGAGGACCCGAACTGGGTCGACGAGTGGTACGAGCAGGCCCGAGTCGACATCGGCTTCTCACCCGACGACCTGCTCTACGGCACACTCGCCGAAGTCCTCGGCTCCCACGGCGCGTTCCGCGAGCACCAAGTGCTGGTCTGCGGCTCCCCCGCCATGGTCCAGACCACCGTCGATCGCCTCCTGGAGACCGGAACACCCCCCGAACGAATCCAATTCGAGGGGCTTTGACCCACCGCCGCCGTTCGCACAGAACACCGTCTG
>NZ_JBHVDM010000121.1:0-18402 GCF_042802775.1 Nocardia sp. NPDC057455
GCCGACATCTCGTGCACACGAAGTGGGTATGAGATGTCGGACGGGGAGGGGGTGGGGGAGTGAGCAGAAATCCCGCCCTTTGCCCAGCTCACGGAAGGGTTGGGGTGGTGGTTGAGAGCGCCGATAGGTAGCCGACGCGCACGCTACGCGGCTGCTACCTATCGGCTATTTTGTGGTGTGGTTTCGGTGCAGCCCTTCGCATTACCGGCACAGCAAGATCGACTGCCGACACCACGGGAAGGACCCTTCCTCGGCCGGATAGCGTGAGCCCGGCTCGATGGTTGTTCAAGGGCGCTCCTGCGTCGCGTCGGCTCCGCCGATGGCCTGGCGGCCACCCTTGAGCAACCCCCGCTCCGGACTCGTTTTGCTTGCGGAGGAAGGGGCCAGGGGAAAGGGGCAGGGGATGGAGCGCCGAGTTGTAGACCGGCTGTAGACACGAAGAAGCCCGGCCGAAATCTCGGCCGGGCTTCTGTCGGTTGGTCGGGTTACTCGGCAGGTGGGAGGTAGGCGACCAGTTCGTAGACACGGCCGTAGCCGCCGCCCTCGACCGGGCCGACGTAGACCAGCTGATCGAGGCGGCCGCCGATTGCGAATCCGCCGGCGCGAGCACGGCGCACGCCCCCGGCGATCGCGCGCTGCACATCCCGATCCAGCGGGAGAGACGGACGCGAATGACTCGATCCGCGCGGGCGCTCGGGCACTTGGCCACGAATAGGTGGCGCCGTGGCGACACACGCCGGAAACAGCCACCGCGACCCACTCGTTGTCGGATCGTGACAGTCGCAGAAACGGGAACCGGGATGCGTTTGTCCACAGCGTTTCGGGAAACCGTCCCTGAGCTTCGCGGGCGACTCGTCTCGGCGCGCGCGTTCGACACGCACGAGCGCGGGGTACTCCGACCGTGAGTGACCAACCAGCGGATTGGGCGATCTCGCACCTTCCGCTAACGCCGTGAGCCCCGCGCCGATAGTCCCCGTGTTCACAGGAAGAACCCATACACTCGTGTGGATCACTGAACGGCGAAGACGTCGTATGAGGTGGATCACCAGGGCATCGATCGTCTAACGGATGCGTTTCGCATCACACCTACGGTGCCGTAAGGTATGGCCGCAACGGTATCGGTCTACCTTGGGATGACCTGCACGACCGGAAGCACACACTGAAGGGTTCATACATGGCAAGGGATCTGACTCAACTCGAGCTTCTGACGGAGTTGGAGCCGGTTGCCGAAGAAAACGTCAACCGGCACCTCTCCCTGGCAAAGGAATGGCATCCGCACGACTACGTCCCGTGGGACGACGGCCGCAATTTCGCGGCACTCGGTGGCGTGGATTGGGATCCGGAGCAGTCCCGGCTCGGTGAGGTCGCGAAGGCGGCCATGATCACCAACCTGCTCACCGAGGACAACCTGCCCTCCTATCACCGGGAGATCGCCGAGAACTTCTCTCAGGATGGCGCGTGGGGTACCTGGGTGGGTCGCTGGACCGCCGAGGAGAACCGCCACGGCATCGTGATGCGGGACTACCTGGTAGTGACCCGCGGCGTGGATCCGGTCGCCCTCGAGGAAGCCAGGATGGTCCACATGACCAACGGCTTCGCCTCCCCTGCCGAAGCCGACGCAGGTTTCTTGCATTCCGTCGCGTACGTCACCTTCCAGGAACTGGCCACTCGGGTCAGCCATCGCAACACCGGCAGGGTCTGCGACGACCCGATCGCCGACCGCATGTTGCAGCGTGTCGCCGCCGACGAGAACCTGCACATGATCTTCTACCGCAACATGTGCGGCGCCGCCCTCGACCTGGCCCCTGACCAGGCCATCGAGGCGATCACCCTGATCCTGGAGAACTTCCAGATGCCGGGCGCCGGCATGCCCAACTTCCGCCGCAACGGTGTGCTGATGGCCAAGCACGGTATCTACGATCTGCGCCAGCACCTGGAGGAAGTCGTCCAGCCGGTGCTGAAGAAGTGGGACATCTTCGAGCGCACCGACTTCACCGCCCGCGGTGAGGCGGTCCGTGAGCGCCTCGGCCTGTTCCTGGAGAAGCTGGCCGGCGACGTCGTCAAGTTCGAGGAGCAGCGGGACCGGATGCTGGCCCGCGAGGCCGCCAAGCGCGACCGCCAGATGGCGGGCTCCTCCGTAGGCTGACCACACAGCGACAGCACTGCGCCGCCGCCCCGGAGTTCGCGGGCGGCGGCGATTCGACTGGTGCGGTGGCGCGCCGCGCGGCGACCCGCTCCGGCCGACTCACGTGCGGAAATGAGACACTGGTCGGCGTGACGATAGCTACCGAGGCGATGACGAAGCTGCGGATCGGGCCGTATCCGGTCGATCCGCCGGTCGTGCTCGCGCCGATGGCGGGCATCACGAATCTGGCGTTTCGCAAGTTGTGCCGGGAGTTCGGCAGCTCGACCTCGATCTACGTGTGCGAGATGATCACCGCGCGAGCGGTGGTCGAGCGTAACGAGAAGACGCTGCACATGATGTCGTTCGATGCCGACGAGCATCCCCGCTCGATGCAGCTCTACGGCGTCGACCCGGACACGCTCGGTGAAGCGGTGCGCATCATTGTCGGCGAGGGTTGGGCCGACCACATCGACCTCAACCTCGGCTGTCCCGTGCCCAAGGTCACCCGGCTCGGCGGCGGCGCCGCCCTGCCATACAAGCGGACGCTGTTCCGGCGCATCGTGCGTGCCATGGTGAACGCGGCCGAACCGGCGGGGGTCCCGGTGACCCTGAAGTTTCGCATCGGCATCGATGACGACCACCGCACCTATCTGGACGCCGGACGCATCGCCGAAGCCGAAGGCGCGCGGGCGGTCGCATTGCACGCGCGCACGGCCGCGCAGCGCTACTCCGGCCAGGCCGACTGGAGCGCGATCGCCCGGCTCAAGGAGGCGGTCACCTCGATTCCGGTGCTGGGCAACGGCGACATCTTCTCCGCAGCCGACGCGGTTCGCATGATGGACGAGACCGGCTGCGACGGCGTCGTGGTCGGTCGCGGCTGTCTGGGCAGGCCATGGCTGTTCGCCGAGCTGCAGGCGGCGCTGCGGGGCGAGCCGCTGCCCGAAGCTCCCGATCTGGGCCGGGTCGGCGCGGTGCTGTACCGGCACGGCTCGTTGTTGTCCGAGCATCTCGGAGAGGACAAGGCCATGCGTGACCTGCGCAAGCACATGGCCTGGTACCTGATGGGCTTCCCGGTCGGCGCCGACCTCCGTCGCGCCTTCGCCACCGTGGACAGCCTCGCTCGGCTGGAAGACCTTGTCGGGCAGCTCGATCCGACCGCGCCTTTCCCGAAGGACGCGGAGGGCCCGCGCGGCCGCCAGGGCTCTCCGGGGAAGGTGGCGCTGCCGCACGGCTGGCTGGACGACCCGGATGATCCCGCGGTGCCGCGCGCCGCGGATGTGATGCACAGTGGCGGGTGACGGCAACCGCACAGCGAACACCGTCGCCCAACAACGCTGTGACCTGTCCGTTTTCACGGTGGGGTGGCCCGCCGAGGCGGAATCGTTATCATTGCGGAATCGGTGCCGCCGGTCGAGTGTGACCTGAGCGGAAAAGCAGGACGAAAAGCGAGGTTCGTTGGTGGGTGACGATCGGCACGGGCGTTCGCCACGGCCCGGAGGTCGCGCCCCGTGGGAGCGGTATCCCGCGGCGGACAGCCCCGAAGCAGACGCCGCACGCACGTCTCGTCGTTCGCGCCATACCGACGCCACTCCAGATCAGAGTTCCGCACCCCTGACGGTCCAGGATCTCGTCCAGCGGGTCGACAACGAGCGCAGTGGCCGTCGAGGCCGTCGCGCGGAGGCAACTCCGCCGGATCCGGGCGCCGCACCCGGCCGAGGACGCCGCGCCGAGCCCGCCCCGGCTCCGGCACCCGGCCGCCGCGCGGAGCCCATCCCGCCGGACCCGGCTGCCGCACCCGGCCGAGGACGCCGTGGTGAGCCCACACCGCCGAACGCGGGCACTTCGCCGAACCGAGGACGCCGCCCAGAGCCGCTACCACCGCAGGCGGGCCACCCGACAGGACGGGGAAACCGCGCCGAGCCGCAACAGGAAGCTTCCCGGCACCCGGCCGATCCCCCAGCGAACCGTCCCCCGGCTCCCGCCAACGGCCGCGGCGCCGCAGCCGGTCCCCGGCGCGCCCCCGATGCACCGCCACCACGCCAGACGAGCAGCTCGCCGGTCGTCCAGGACATCACGGGCGCCACACCGGCCGCCCACCCCACGAACCGCCGCCCCGCCCAGCGCTCCGCGTCCGCCGCGCCTGTCGCGCGTCCGGAGCCGGAGCAGGCCGAAGAGGTCACCGACGTCCTTCCCCCGCTCGAAGAACAGACCCGCGCCAAGCGCAAGGGCGTGGGCTGGCCCACCAAGGACGGCAAGGACGCCAAACCGAAGACGGTCGGCACTTCCACGCAGACCCGTCTCCAGGCCTCCCGGGAGCGCCGCAACAAGCGTCTACGAGCCGCGGGACGGGCCGGGATGACGGTGAGCGCCGTGCTCGCGCTGCTGATCACCGGGGGCGGCTGGAGCTACCTGCGCAACACCAACAACAGTTTCACCCAGGTCTCCGCGCTGGACGACAATTCCGAAGACGTGGTCGACTCCAATGCCCAGCTCGGCGACGAGAACTACCTGCTAGTCGGGACCGACACCCGCGCGGGGGCCAACGGCCAGCTCGGCGCGGGAACTCTGGACGACGCCGAGGGCTCCCGCGCGGACACGACCATGCTCGTGCACATCCCGAAGGCCCGGAACCGGGTGGTGGTCGTATCCTTCCCGCGCGACCTGGACGTCACCAGGCCGCAGTGCAACGGGTGGGACACCCGCGACGGCAGCAACCCCGAATACACCAAAGAGACCTTCCCGTCCGCTATTGGCGACAAGCTCAATGCCGTCTACAACCTCGGCGGGCCGAAGTGTCTCGTGACGACGATCCAGCGACTGACAGGCAGCTCGATCAACCATTTCATCGCCATCGACTTCGCCGGCTTCGAGACGATGGTGAACCAGGTCGACGGCGTCGAGGTGTGCACCACCAAGCCGCTCGTCGATGACGTCCTCGGCACCGTGCTCGCGCAGCCGGGCAAACAACGCATCAACGGCGAGACCGCGCTGAATTACGTGCGTGCCAGGCACATCTACGGCGAAGAACGCAGCGACTACGACCGCATCAACCGGCAGCAGCGCTTCCTGGCATCGCTGCTACGCGGCGCGCTGTCGAGCCGGGTGCTTTTCGATCTGGGTAAGCTGAACGGCTTCATCGAAGCGTTCCGCAAGCACACTTTGGTCGACCACGTCGAATCCAGTGACTTGCTGATGCTGGGACGTTCGCTGCAGAAGGTCGACGCGGGCGCGGTCACGTTCATCACCGTCCCGACCGCGGGTACCACCTCATACGGCAACGAGATCCCCCGCGAATCCGACATCAAGGCGATCTTCAAGGCGATCCGCGACGACCAGCCCCTACCGGGCGAGAAGCCGACCGTCCAGGCGAACGCACCCGCTCCCACGCAGGCCGCACCGACACCGACCAAGTACCGGGCGGTGGATCCCTCCACCGTCTCGCTGCTGGTGTCCAACGGCTCCGGGATCGAAGGCCTGGCACGCACGGCCGCCACCAAACTCGGCAACCAGGGCTTCGCGATCTACAACACCGCGAATTACGCCAACGGCACTTCCGCGACGACGAAGGTCCGCTACGCCGCGGGCCTGGAAGCCGAGGCCGCCACCGTGGCCAGCGCGATTCCCGGCGCGACCATCGAGGCCGCCGACGATCTCGGCGGCATCGTCGAAGTCGTCATCGGAGGCGACTCGGCGAGTGGCGTAGTCGTGAAGGCGCCGACGCCGGTCGGTGACGAGATCGCCAACGTGGTGACGAGCACCCCGAAGGACTCGACGCCGACCGTACTGCCCTCGGACCTGGAACACGTCAACGCGGCCGAGGAGACCTGCGAGTAGCACCGGGTACGACGCGGTGAGATTGCGACGCAGATCACAAATCGTTGCGATCTCCCCGTTTCGCGCCCGGCAGGAGTGGCGGCTTCCGCTTGTTGACCCGTCAATAGCAACCGGCGCGCTAACGAAGCGCACCGGTCATTCACTCGGCGTTCGTGACTTGGTCAGCGTGGCGAACTAGTGTCAGGTTCCATGCGTGTCATCTACAACGAGCAAATGGCCGAGCTCGCCCACCTGCTGGGTGAGATGGCCGGCGTTGCCGGCTCGGCCATGGAGCGGGCGACCCAGGCGCTGCTCCAAGCGGACCTCGCTCTGGCGGAGCAGGTGATCGGTGAGTCCGACCGGATCGCCGAGCTGATCCAGGATGCCGAGGAGAAGGCCTTCGCTCTGCTCGCGCTGCAGGCTCCGGTGGCCGGAGATTTGCGGCAAGTGGTGAGCACGATCCAGATCGTCGCCGACGTGAATCGGATGGGCGCGCTCGCGCTGCACGTGGCCAAGGTCGCACGCAGGCGTCATCCGAACCACGCGCTACCGGAGGCCGTCAACGGCTACTTCGCCGAGATGGGTCGTATCGCGGTGAACATGGGCGCCGGTGCGCGAGAGGTGCTGGAGACCCGCGACCCCGAGCGCGCGGCGCAGCTGAACGAGGACGACGAGGCGATGGACGACCTGCATCGTCACCTCTTCACCCTGCTCATGGACCGGGAGTGGAAGTACGGCGTAGCCGCCGCCGTCGACGTCACACTGCTCGGCCGCTACTACGAGCGCTTCGCCGACCACGCCGTCGAAATCGGCCGGCGGGTCATCTTCCTGGTGACCGGCGTCCTCCCCCCTGACCCGGATGCCGAAGGGTAACCGAAAGGCTTGCCGGGCTTGACGTTTCGCGGGCGGTAAATGATAGATTTAGCCGCGCGGGGCGGGATTGCTCCGGTATAGCGTTACGCCGGAGGGGATCCGGTATGAAGGGGGGCGTCATGAACGTCGATCCAGCAGAGCTGCGCGCGTTGGCCGCGTCGATGGATCAAATCAGCGGCAATATCGGCGACTTGTCTGTGCGTACCACCACAGACGCGCTCGGTAATGTGCTGCCCGGTTCGGCATTGAGCGAAGTGTGCTCGGCTGCGGGCACGAATGTCGAAGACGCGTGGCGGCGAATGGCCATGCGGTGTAAACGGATTTCCAACATCGCCAAAGGCGGCGCCGCGAACTACGAAGTGTCCGACCAGCAGTTTCGCGATGGCCTCGACGCGATGGGCGCGCACCTGTGAGGACGACTGATGCGGCGCCTACCCTGAGTCAGGTGCGGTCGGAATGGCAACCGTGGAAACTGGGCGAAGCCGGAGCGGAAATACGAACGCGTAATAGCGAATTCGTCATCTTGATCGATGAAACGGTGACGCAGATTCGTGCGGCGGGTGCGCATTGGAGCGGCGATGCCTATTACGCGGCCTACGACCGGATAGCCGGCGACCGCGACGCGGCGAACAAAGTCGCGCTGGATACCGAGGACCTCGCGCAGACATTGATCGACAGCGGCACCACCCTGGCCGGGTTCCGCCAAGCTTTGCTGGACAAGGTCGATCAGGCCGTGGCGGCCGGATTCACCGTCTCCGAGGACTGGCAGGTCACTCCCGGGCCGGACGCCGCGGACGACGACGGCGACTCGCAGTTCACCCATCAGACCGCCATCACCACGGCACTGAACGAACTGGTCGGCACCCAATCGGACATCGCCACCAAGATCGAGCAGGCCGGCGGGAATGTGCGTGCCCGCAGTGACCAGCTCGGTGACGGCGACCCGCTCGACAGCGGAGAGCAGACGGATCCCATGCTCGCGGTGTACAGCCAGCAGTCCGATACCGCGAACACAGACGAGGACCCGACCGACCCTGCCACCACTCCTGCGGGCACACCGCAGGCGAATCCGATCGCCGATGAGCAGTCCACCGGCGAAGACGAGACCGATAAGTCGAAGTCGGGTGACGACAAAACCGGCGACAGCGGCGATAAAACCGGCGACAAGACCGGCGACAGCGGCGACAAGACCGGCGACAGCGGCGACAAGACCGGCGACAAGACCGGCGACAGCGGCGACAAGACCGGCGACAAGTCCGAAAAGGGTGACGACTCCAAGTCGTCCGGGTCCACCGGCCCCGCCAGCGACCCGAATTCCTGGACACCCTCGGATGTGACGAGTCTTATCACCGCGGTGGGCGGGATCACCGGAGATATGCCGACGTTGATCGAGTCCGTCGGCAAGCTCGACGACGATCTCGACGACATCATCAAGGCGGGTGGCGATGCCGGAAAGGGCCTGATCGACTCCGCGGGCACGGCAGCGGAGAAATTCGCGAACGCCGCCGACACGGTGATCACCAGCGTCGATCAGGCGGCAGACGGCACGTCCACCGATTCCCCGTCCGCGGGTAAGCCCGCCGAAGACGGCACCCCCGCACCGGACAAAGCCTCCACCGATTCCACGACGGGCAAACCCTCCGAAGCCGATCCGGACGCGAAAGCCGACGATTCGAAGACGGACGATCCGACATCGAAGACCGACGACAGCAAGACTGACGACAGCAAGACCGAAAAGCCGGACCCGGCGCAGGGCACCGAATCGAAGCCGGAACAACAACCGGCGTCCGTCCGGCAGGCGAGCTACACCGGCGCCGAACCCACCGCCCCCAGCAGCAGCCCTTCCGCCCCCAGCTCACCGTCGACCGCGCCCGCGAGTACCGGTTTGCTGGGAGGCCACATGGCGAACCGGCAATCGGATTCGGAACACACCCGTCGTGTAGAGGCGACGCCGACGCCGCTGTTCGAGACCCCACCCCAGGACCAGTAGCTCAACATTTCCTGTTTCGAACAGCGGAAAAGCCCTGGGTAGCCGACACGCTACTCAGGGCCTTCCTGTGCTCGTGCCGCGTCGATCGCGGCCCGTTCGGCGACCGGATCAGCCGAAACGGCCGGAGATGTAGTCTTCCGTGGCCTTCTGCGACGGGTTGGAGAAGATCTTCTCCGTGTCGTCGATCTCGATCAGCTTGCCCGGCCTACCCTGGGCCTCCAGGTTGAAGAAGCCGGTCTGATCACTCACACGCGCGGCCTGCTGCATGTTGTGGGTGACGATGACGATGGTGAATTCCTTCTTCAGCTCGGTGATCAGGTCCTCGATTGCCAAGGTGGAGATCGGGTCGAGCGCCGAGCAGGGCTCGTCCATGAGCAGGACGTCGGGCGAGACCGCGATGGCACGCGCGATGCACAGACGCTGCTGCTGACCGCCGGAGAGGCCGCCGCCCGGCTTGTCCAGGCGGTCCTTCACCTCGTTCCACAGGTTGGCGCCACGCAGCGAGCGCTCCGCCACCTCGTCGAGTTCCTTCTTGCTACGCACCCCTTGCAGCTTCAGACCCGCGACCACGTTGTCCTTGATGGACATGGTGGGGAACGGGTTGGGCCGCTGGAAGACCATGCCGATCGTGCGACGCACGCCCACCGGGTCGACCTGGGTACCGTAGATGTCCTCGCCGTCCAGCAGCACCGCGCCCTCGACCCTGGCATTCGGGGTTACCTCGTGCATGCGGTTGAGCGAACGCAGCACGGTGGACTTGCCACAGCCCGAGGGACCGATGAAGGCGGTCACACTGCGCGGCAGCACGGTCAGCGAGACATCGGACACGGCATGGAACTTGCCGTAGTAGATGTTCAGATCTTTGACGTCGATCCGCTTGGCCATTGTCGGTAATCCGTTCCGCTTCTATCGGTTCCGGGTGAGCAGGCGGTTGAGGACCGCAGCCGCGAGGTACAGGAAGGCGATGATGATGATGAGGGTCAAAGCCGCGCCCCAGACCCGCTCGCGCCCGGCAGCTTCGGGGTTGGCCAGCTCCTGGTAGATCAACAGCGGCAGCGACGCCATGTTGCCGTCGAAGATGTTCATGTTGATCGACTTGCTGTAACCGACCAGCACCAGCACGGGAGCGGTCTCGCCCATCACCCTGGCGATGGCGAGCAGGATGCCGCTGATCATGCCGGGAAGCGCGGTCGGGACCACGATTCGCACGATGGTCTTCCACTTCGGGATACCCAGCGCGTAGGAGGCCTCGCGTAGTTCGTCGGGCACCAGCTTGAGCATTTCCTCGGTGCTGCGGACGACCACCGGCAGCATCAGCAGCACCAACGCCAGCGAGACCGCGAGCGAGCTCTGCGGGAACCCGAGCGTCGCGATCCACAGCGCGAAGATGAACAGCGCCGCGACGATCGATGGCACGCCGGCCAGGATGTCGACCATGAAGGTCGTGGTCTTCGCCAGCACGCCGCGGCCGTACTCGACCAGATACACCGCGGCCATGATGCCGAGCGGTACGGCGATCACCGTCGCGACCAGCGATTGGGCGATGGTGCCGTAGATGGCGTGGTAGACGCCGCCCGCGACCTGATTGGGCAGCACGCCCTTCAGCGAGTTCTGCCACCAGGCGGCCCGGACCACGGCGCCGAAGCCCTTGGTGATCACCATGAGCAGGACCCAGGCCAGCGGCACGAGGGCGATGCCGAACGCCAGCCAGACCAAGCCGGTCGCGAGGTTGTTGCGTATCCGACGTGACAGGCTCACGTCCCGGAAGGTGGGCGGCTTGATCGGCCGATCCAGAGTCGAGGTGGTCATCACCCGTTCACCCTTCCGCCCGCGGCGAGTCGAGCCAGCGCATTCACGACGAAGGTCAGCGCGAACAGCACGAAGCCTGCCGCGATGTACGCGCCGGTCGGCAGCGGGGCGCTGAACTCCGCCGCGGCCGAGGCGATTTTGGAGGCGAAGGTATAGCCGCCGTCGAACACCGACCACTGTCCCGGCTGCGCGGCCGTCTTCAGCACGATCAGCACGGCGATCGTCTCGCCGAGCGCGCGGCCGAGGCCGAGCATGGCGCCCGCGATCATGCCGCTGCGGCCGTAGGGCAGCACCGTCATCCGCACGACTTCCCATTTCGTCGCGCCGAGCGCCTGCGCCGCCTCGATGTGCGCGCGCGGTGTGAGATTGAACACCTCACGGCTGACCGACGTGATGATCGGCAGGATCATCACCGCGAGCACGACGCCCGCGGTGAAGATCGTGCCGCCGCTGGCGAGCGGGATGTTGCCGTCGGAGAACAGGAACAGCCATCCGAGGTTGTCGTTCAAGAAGGTCTGGATCGGCTCCAGTTGCGGAGCGAGCACCAGGATTCCCCACAGACCGAACACGATCGAGGGCACCGCCGCGAGCAGATCGACGACAACCGAGAACGGCCGCGCCAGCGTCTTCGGCGCGTAGTGCGTCAAGAACAGCGCGATGCCGATGCCGATCGGAACGGCGAGCACCAGTGCGAAGATCGAACTCAGCACCGTCACCATGAACAGGTCCCGGATGCCGAACCGCAGGTGGTTGGCGTCCGAGGTGTTGAAGTCGGTGCTGGTGAAGAAGTTCGCCTCGTTCGCCAGCACCGACGGCACCGCTCGGATGAGCAGGAACAGTGCGATCAGCGCGATGGCGGCGACGATGATCGCACCGGCCGTCGTCGCCAGGGAGCGGAAGACGATCTCCGCTCGCTGGCTGTGCGGGCGGGCCCTCTTCGCGGCCGGATCGGTGCTCGGCTTGCTCGGCATGAGCGCAGTATCTCCGCCTGCTCGCTGGTCGGTCGAATCCGACGGACCAGCGGCGGCAACCTCGTCGTGCACGGTCATGTGGGGACTGCTATCAGGAGATGGCGTTGATGGCGGTGGTCAGCTTGGTCTTGAACTGCTCCGGGATCGGGATGTACCCGGCCTCGTCCAAGCCTTGCTGGCCATTGGTGACCGCCGAGGTGAGGAAGGCCTTGACCGCCTTCGCCGTACCTGCGTCGGAGTACTTCGAGCACACGATCTCGTAGGTCGGCATCACGATCGGGTACGCGCCCGTCACCGACGGCTTGTAGAACGAGGAGGTGTCGATGACCAGGTCGTTGCCCTGGCCGGAGATCTTCGCGGACTCGATCGCCTTGCCCGCCGAGGCGACGCTGAGCGTCACCGGGTCCTTGCTCGCCGAGGTGATGATGCGCGCGATCGACAGGTTCTGCGCCTTCGCGAAGGACCACTCGTTGTAGGTGATCGAGTTCTTCGTGGTCTTCACCGCGCCGGAGGTGCCCTCGTTACCCTTCGAGCCGGCGCCGACGCCACCGTTGAAGGCCTTGCCCGCGCCCTTGCCCCAGGCGCCGTCGGAGGCGGAGTCCAAGTAGAGCTGGAAGTTGTCGGTGGTGCCCGACTCGTCGCTACGGAAGATCACGGCGATCGGCTCGGACGGCAGCTTGGCGTTCGGGTTCAGCGCCTTGATCTCGGGAGCGTCCCAGGTGGTCACGGTGCCGTTGAAAACCTTGGCGGCGGTCGGGCCGTCCAGCACCAGATCGGCTACGCCGTCGATGTTGTAGGTGATCGCGACCGGGCCGAACACGGTCGGCAAGTTCCACGCGGGCGAGGCGCAGCGGTCGGCGGCCTTCTTCGGCTCGTCCTTCTTCGCGCTCAGCGGGGAGTCGGAGCCACCGAAATCGGTCTGGCCACCGAGGAATTCGCTCACACCGGCACCGGAGCCGCTGGAGGTGTAGTTGAGCGTGCTGCCGTCGCAGTTCTTCTCGTACGCGGCGATGAAGCGCTCCATCGCGTTCTTCTGCGCGGAGGAGCCGCTGGCCTTGAGGGCTTCCTTGCCGCCACAGGCGACGTCGACCTTGGCCACGTTGCTCGTGTCGCTCGCGGTGTTGTCGTCGCTGCCACAGGCGGCCAGCGTCATGGCGCCGACGGCCAGCACACCGACGAGTGCGCTGCTGCGCTTGAAATTCACTATTCCTCCGGAATGGCGTCCAACTCGTCCGGTCCCTCACCGGCCCGGACGGGTGCGGTGGTGCTGTTCGCGGGGAACTTGCGCACCAGGCAGCAGTGTGCTGCCCTCACCCAACCTAAAGTCACGTGGTTGACAGTTGGACCGACCTGAGTGAACGGAGAGTGAACAGCCCGGCGCGATTGCACCCGGTAGATGTGACGTTTGCCCCAGTTTTACTCGCGGACACCCGTTCTGCCGCCTGTTATTCAGCATCGGCCGCGGCGTAGGCGACGTCCACATGTGCCGGAGCGAATCCCAAACGGGTATACGTACGCACCGCGGCGACATTGTCGGCCTCGGTGTAGAGCAATACCTCGGCCAACCCGCGGTCCCGCAGGTGACGCAATCCGGCCAGGGTGAGCAGCCGACCCAGACCGCGCCCCTGCGCCGCCGGGTCGATACCGACCACGTAGACCTCTCCGAGCGGCGGATTCTCCGCGTGATGCACCTTGGTCCAGTGGAATCCGAGCAGCCGGCCCGGGGCGGTCGCGTCGAATGCCAGGAACAGGCCCGCCGGATCGAACCAGGCCTCGGCGCGGCGGAGTTCGATGTCGTGCCGGGTCCACCCGCCCTGTTCGGGATGCCAGGCGAAGGCGGCGCCGTTCACCCGCAGCAATTCGGCGTCGTCGGCCGGACCCGCATAGGTGCGCAACACGATGTCGTCCGGCACGCCCAATTCCGGTAGCTCCGGAGTTGCCAGCGACCGCCGCATCTGCCACAGCTCACGCGCGGTCCGCAATCCGAGCCGCGCCGCGACGGCTTTGGCCGCTGGTCGGTCGCCGTGCGCCCAGACCCGCGCGCCCGGGCCGCCCGCGGCCAGAGCGCCCGTGACCAGACCGGTACCAACGCCGTGACCGCGCTGGGACGGGTCGACCGCGACCTCGGCCATCGCGGGATGTTCGCCATGCGCGGGAACGAGATTGGCGTAGCCCGCGACCGCGCCGTCACGCCACGCGAGCAGATGACGCGCTCCGGTGTGGTCGCCGGAGGTCAGCGACAGCACGGCCTGTTCAGAGACCGGCGCGACCCCGTCGGCCGCTTTGGCGCGCTCCAGCAGTTCGCTGATCTCCTGCGCCGCCTCCGCATCGGGACGATCGGTCCACTGTGTCCTCATGCCGCTCATCGGCCTCCGTTCATTCAGCCCAGCGGACTCGGCTCGCAGTCCGCTCCTGGCAACGTCATGGGGATCGGCGGCATTTCGGAGATCGATACGCGAGCCGCCGGGAATTACGGCGCGGAACCGTTGACCGGCGCGAGCGGGGAGTCGTCGGTGCCCTCGTTGTCGCCTTCCGGGAAGTTCACCGGCTCGCCCTTGGCCGCCGCGCGCGACGGGCGCACGGCCTTGTATCCGACATTGCGCACCGTGCCGATCAGCGACTCGTATTCGGTGCCGAGCTTGGCGCGCAGCCGCCGCACGTGCACGTCCACGGTGCGGGTGCCGCCGAAGAAGTCGTAGCCCCACACCTCCTGCAACAGCTGCGCGCGGGTGAACACCCGGCCCGCGTGCTGCGCGAGGTACTTCAGCAGCTCGAACTCCTTGTAGGTGAGGTCGAGCGGGCGGCCACGCAACCGTGCCGTGTAGGTGCCCTCGTCGATCACCAGCTCACCCAGAGTGATCTTGCCGGTGTTCTCCGGGCTGGCGACGCCGCCGTTGCGCCCGACCAGCAGCCGCAATCTGGCGTCGAGCTCGGCGGGGCCGGTGCCGGGCAGCAGGATGTCGTCGAGCCCCCAGTCCGCGTTCACCGCGACCAGGCCGCCCTCGGTGAGCACCGCGACGACCGGCACCGAGGACCCGGTGCTGCCGAGCAGCCTGCACAGACCGCGGGCAGCGGCCAAGTCGGTTCTGGCGTCCACCAGCGCGACGTCCGCGGTGCCTGCCTCGAGCAGTGAGGCCACCTCCGTGGGCGCGGGGCGCACGTTGTGCGCGAGCAACGCAAGCGAGGGCAACACCGACTCGGGGTTGGGGTCGGAGGTAAGCAGGAGCAGCTCCACAGGCCCTCCTCCCATCTCGTAGCCACGCGGATGCGGCAGCACCGCCGCGGCCGCGTCGCTAATCACAGGTAATCGGATGCAAGATTAGCGCGTAACAAGGCATGACCACGCATTCCGGGGTCCGCGATCGCACCGGAGGACACCCGCGAGCCCGGCTCGGGCCAACCGATATGGTGCGTACATGGGTTACCTACCGGGCAGGCCCGCCACCGGCGGGGCTCCCGAGGCGGCAGCAGAACGCGCGCCGCGCGGCTCCCGGCCGCCGCGGCCCGAGACCCGGAGAGACGGGGGAGCATGCGCAAGCTGATCATCGGCCTGCTGTGTCTGGCGGGCTTCGCCGTCGTCGTCGACTTCAGCACCGCGGCCTATTCGGAGTATCGCGTGTCCCGTGCGCTGCGCGAAGGCGCCGATCTCACCGCCGATCCCGAGGTGACGATTCACGGTTTCCCCTTTCTCGGCCAGGCCTGGGACAGCCGCTACGACCACGTCGAGATCCGGGCGCGCGCGAAGCGCGAGGACATCCCCGGCGAAACCGCGCTGGAGGCGACGCTGACCGGAGTGCGGCTTCCGGTCGGTGAACTCGTCGACGGCAGCCTGCGCGGTGTCCCCGTGGAGCGAGTGGACAGCAGGTTGCGGGTGGAGCCGACCGAACTCGGCAGGTTGTTCACCATCCCCGATCTGCAGGTGCATTCCCGGCCCGCGGACAAGTCCGACGGGACCGGCGGATCGGGCGGTTCCGGCATGACCACCACCGGCGCGCTGGTACTCACCGGCACCATGCCGGAGACGCCCGGCGCGCTGTACAGCGGCGAAAAAGTCAGCGTGCAGGCTGATCTGTCGCTCGACGGCGATCAGGTGAAGATCGTGGCGACGGGCTTCTATCGCGGCCCGTCCGGCACCGAGACCATGCCTGTGGCGGTGATCACCGAGGCCGATCGTCCCGCGGTCCTGGCCCGGTTCACCCGTACCATCGACACCAAGGAGTTGCCGTTCGGTGTCCGGCCCACCAAGGTCTCCGCCCAGGGCGGTCAGATCGTCGTGGAGGGCAAGGGCGTGAACGTCACGATCGACCTCGACCGATTGCAGCGACCATGATCCAAATCACCATTCTGGCAGTCGTACTGCTCGCCGCGCTGGTGGTGGGCGTCCTGCTGCGCCGCCGCGAAGGCAAGATCCGCGCGGCCGACGGCATCGACCTGTCCGACTCCGCTCGCGCGGAACTGCTGGCAGCCGTCGGCGTCACCGGCGCCGGTCCGGCGGTCCTGCACTTCTCGGCCGAGTGGTGCGGACCGTGCGACGCGGTTCGCCGGGTGGTTGCCAACGTCACCGACCAGCTCGCGGGCTCGCCGCAGCCGCCGCAGGACATCGAGGTGGACATCGACGCCGAGCCCGCGCTCGCGCGGGAGTTGAACGTGCTGTCGCTGCCCACCACGTTCGTCTTCGACATCAAGGGCAGGGAGCGGTTCCGCATTTCCGGCGTGCCCAAGGCCACCGATCTGCAGTCCGCGCTCGAGCCGCTGACCGCAGCCGCCTGAACTGCGACGACAAGTCCCCTGGACGGATGTGATCCACCCCGGGTCCAATTCCCCCGCCGAATTGGGTAAACTGCTGACGTGCTTTCCAACCACGAGCTGATGCTCACCCGACGCCGCACAGTGGATCTGTGTCGGCTCGGTGGTTGTTGCTGCCTGTGCCGCTGATCGGTCGGCTTCCCCGGATTTCCTGACGCCGACCCCTGTCCGCCGTGCGAGTGATCTCACGATCCCCCGGCGAATTGGCAAATCTCCAGTCATCGGACTTATTCAGCGCAGGAGTACGCACAATGTCCACCGAGATCCGTAACAGTTCCGGAACGCTACCCGCTACCTCAGACCAGGTCGATGTTCGCGGACCGCGTTTCGCCGCATGGGTGACCACCGGGGTCCTCGTCGTCGTCCTGCTCGCCGCCGCGTTCTCGTCCGGCGCCGCCGCGGCCCTGATCGCCCTGCAAGCGGTCGTCTTCGCGGTCGGCGCGGCCCTCGGCCCGCGCCGCCACCCGTACGGCCGGATCTACGCGGCCTTCGTCGCGCCGCGCCTGGCGCCGACCAGCGAGACCGAGCCGACGGCGCCGCTGCGGTTCGCACAGCTGCTCGGTTTCGTCTTCGCGGCCGTCAGCCTGCTGGGCTTCGCGCTCGGCTCCACAGTCGTCGGCGCGGTGTTCGCCGGCTTTGCCCTGTTCGCGGCGTTCCTGAACGCGGCGTTCGGGATCTGCCTGGGTTGCCAGATCTACCCGCTGGTCGCCCGCCTCCGCCGGAGCCCGTCACCGGCATCGAACTGACCCTGCACGTCATCTCTGAAAGGAAAACAATGGCTCGCTCCGATGTCCTGGTCTCCGTTGACTGGGCCGAAGAGAACCTCAACGCCCCCGGCGTCGTCTTCGTCGAGGTCGACGAGGACACCTCCGCCTACGACGGTGGGCACATCGAGGGTGCCGTCCGGCTCGACTGGAAGAAGGACCTGCAGGATCAGGTTCGTCGCGACTTCGTGAACCAGGAGCAGTTCTCCGACCTGCTCTCGGCCCGCGGCATCTCGAACGACGACGAGGTCATCCTGTACGGCGGCAACAACAACTGGTTCGCCGCGTACGCCTACTGGTACTTCAAGCTGTACGGCCACAACAACGTCAAGCTGCTCGACGGTGGCCGTAAGAAGTGGGAGCTCGACGGCCGTCCACTGTCCACCGCGCCCGCGAACCGGCCCGCCACCCAGTACAAGGCGTCGGCGCCCGACCTGTCCATCCGCGCCTTCCGCGACGAGGTCATCGCGGCCATCGGCACCAAGAACCTGGTCGACGTGCGTTCGCCCGACGAGTTCACCGGCAAGATCCTGGCGCCCGCCCACCTGCCGCAGGAGCAGAGCCAGCGTCCGGGCCACATCCCCAGTGCCATCAACGTGCCGTGGAGCAAGGCCGCGAACGAGGACGGCACCTTCAAGTCCGATGCCGAGCTGACCGAGATCTACAAGGAAGCCGGCCTGGACGGCGAGAAGGAGACCATCGCGTACTGCCGGATCGGCGAGCGCTCCTCGCACACCTGGTTCGTGCTGCAGGAACTGCTCGGCCACCAGAACGTCAAGAACTACGACGGGAGCTGGACCGAGTACGGCTCCCTCGTCGGCGCCCCGATCGAGTTGGGAGAGTAATAGACATGTGTGCAGCACCTACTCAGGGTCAGGCCATCCCGGCCGGTGTCGACGTGGAGAAGGAGACGGTCATCACCGGCCGTGTCCTGAGCGCCGACGGCCAGCCGGTGGGCGGGGCGTTCGTGCGCCTGCTCGATGGCAAAGGTGATTTCACCGCCGAGGTCGTCGCGTCGGGCACCGGTGACTTCCGGTTCTTCGCGGCTCCCGGCTCCTGGACCGTCCGTGCGCTCTCCTCGGCGGGCAACGGCTCGGCCGAGGTGCGCCCCGAAGGCGCGGGCATCCACTCGGTCGACGTCGCGGTCGCCAAGTAAGACGCGGTACCGATCCAACGGCCCCGGTCGCTTTCCGCTCCGCGGAAGCACCGGGGCCGTTTGCGTGCCGCGACTAGGGAGTCGTTAGACTCCCA
>NZ_JBHVDM010000122.1:0-17955 GCF_042802775.1 Nocardia sp. NPDC057455
CCGCCGGACGGCCCCTGTTCTTCCCGGACCCGGCCGGGCGCCTAGCTCACCAGCACCCCGTCACCGGCCGCCAAGAGGGAGGTCCCGAAACCGAAGACCGCCGACATACTCGTGACGACGACCACCCGGCCCAGCCGTCGCCGGGTCCGACGCGACAGCATCAAGGCCCGCGTGGCGGCACGACGACGGGCACGGCGGCGCCGGACACGCCGCTGTTCGGCTACCACCTCCGCCGCCGCCGCGGTCCTGCGGCCGATGATCGCGGCGCCGTCCGCGGTGGTCCGCTCGGGATCCGCGGCGGCGATCACCGGCCTGGCCAATTCCGCGGCGAGGACGTCGGCCACCTGCACCGGGCGCGCCGCCCCGCCGACCACCAGAACGCGGTCGACATCCGCCATGGTCACGTCCGCGACCCGCAGACAGCGGTAGACGAGTTCGAGGGATTCCCGGACGTGCCGGGCGCGCAGTTCTCCGGCGATCGTGTCGGCGACCGACTCGGAGACCGAGGACGAGGACACGCCGGGTCCGGCGTGCTCGGCGACCAAGGCGCCGAACGCGCGTCCGCCGAATTCGGTCGAACGCAGCGGAACGCCGACGATCGGATTGCGCGGGCATCCCGGGCCCACCCGGACCAGGGTGACGTCGAGCCCGGCGCCGCCGAGGTCGTAGACCAGGGTGAGACCGGGCATCAGCGGACCGCGGTCGGCTTCCAGCCAGGCCGCCGCCGCGACGGGTTCGGCGATCAGCGCGACCTTCGTCAGATCGAAGCCGTCGAGCGCCACACGCAACGCGTCCACCTGCTCGTCGGCGTAGCGGGCGGGATAGGTCACCGCGATGCCGAGCCCGGATCCGCATCCCGGATGGTCCTGCAGCACCTCCTCGATCAGGCACTTGGCCACCGTGGCGACGAGGTCCGCCGGTGCGAGCGCGCGGTTGCCCACCCGCGCCCACGTGCTGGAACGCTGCGTGAGGTCGGCGAATTCGGTCACCGCGCGCCCGTGCCGGGGAATCATGCCGACCCTCGCCACGCCGGTGCTGTCGAAGGTCAGCGTGGTCCGGCGCGTGATGGTATGCGCCCGCTGCGATTTGCGCCGCCCCGGCGGAGCCTTGGCCGAACCTTCCTCCGCGAGAACGGAAACCGTGTTCACCGTACCGATGCTCAACCCGAGACCAACCGCCATCGCAATCCACCCGATCGCCGTGCCGATTTGCTTCGAACGCCGTTTAGGCAACCACTCCGCGATCTTCGTGCCAAGCCCGGACAACCGATTGTCCGCAAGCCGCCTGTATGCGACGGCGCCGCTTTCGCGATCTTCGAGGCCCTCACCTGGGCCGCCGGTACAACACATGCCGTCCAGTCGGATTTCCTTGCGACACGCGCGGATCGGTGGTGCCCGGTGAAGTTTGCCGGATTCCCGCCACTACCCCGAACTTCGAGCTGCGAAATCTATCCACATGGGAAGACTCCCCCTGACGAGTCCACCCGGAATAGTGCGAGGGATTAGCCGAGACGGCGAGGTACCGTATCCGGGGCGGCAACGGCATCGATACCGACCGCAGGGGCCGCACATGATCGCGTCACGGCAGTCGCGTCGGCTCGCTCCGGCCCGTGTCCGCGGACAACCGTGCCACGGGCCGCGGAAAGCTGTGCTCACCGCATGTCGGTGAGCACAGCAACATCGCAGCGTCTCGTCGCCTTCCGGGACGGCAAACGCACCCGGCCACCGAAACCCGCTAGTGCGTAGGCAGTTCCGGGATCCGGGTGGCGCGAACGTAGACCGTCTCACCGTCCGAAAGCCGCAGTGCTTCGGCGTCGCCACGGGTGACCTGTGCGGCGAACAAGTCGCCGGTCGCGGCATTGCGCAGCTCCACGCGCACCTCGAATCCGAGATGAACGACACGCTCGACCGTCGCCCTGGTGACACCCGCCGACTCCGCGGTGCCCTCGTGCTCGGCGAGCGCCATGCCGGGATCACGGCCGACGCGAATGTCGTGCGGCCGCACCAGATGTCCATTGAGCCGGGCCACCGCGCCGAGGAACGACATGACGAACTCGTTGGCCGGCCGGTCGTACACGTCCTCCGGAGTGCCGATCTGCTCGATGCGGCCCTTGTTCATCACCGCGATCCGGTCGGCGACGTCGAGCGCCTCCTCCTGGTCGTGAGTGACCAGCACGGTGGTCACATGGACCTCCTCGTGCAACCGGCGCAGCCAGGTCCGCAGGTCGGCGCGGACCTTGGCGTCCAGCGCGCCGAACGGCTCGTCCAGCAGCAGCACCTGCGGATCGACGGCGAGCGCGCGGGCCAGCGCCATGCGCTGACGCTGACCACCCGACAGCTGAGCCGGGTAGCGGTGCTGGAAGCCGTCCAGTCCCACGATGCCGAGCAATTCGTCGACGCGCTTGTTGATCTCGTTCTTCGGGCGCTTGCGGATCTTCAGGCCGAACGCCACGTTGTCACGCACGGTCATGTGCTTGAACGCCGCGTAGTGCTGGAACACGAAGCCGATATCGCGCTTCTGCGGCGCGACCCGGGTGACATCGCGTCCGGCGATGCTCACCACGCCGGAGTCCAGCGATTCCAGTCCGGCGATCGAGCGCAGCAGCGTCGACTTGCCCGAGCCGGAAGGGCCGAGCAGCGCGGTGAGTTCGCCGGAGGGAATGTCGATGGTCACGTTGTCGAGGGCCGCGAACGTGCCATAGTTCTTGTTCGCGTTGGTCACGGTGATCACTTGGTGCCCCGCTTACGTTCGAGGATGGTCATCAGCAGAAGGGTGACGAGGGCGATGCCCATCAGCAAGGTCGCGGCGGAGTAGGCGCCGAAGGTGTTGTGGTCGTTGATGTATCGGCCGTGCACGAGCAATGTCAGCGTCTGCGACTTGCCCGGCAGCGCGGAGGACACCATGATCACGGCGCCGAACTCACCGAGCGCGCGGGCCACGGTGAGCACCACGCCGTAGGTCAGGCCCCACCGGATCGCGGGCAGCGTGATCCGCCAGAACGTCTGCCATTTCGACGCGCCCAGGGTGGCCGCGGCCTGCTCCTGATCGTCGCCGATCTCGTGCAGCACCGGCTCCACCTCGCGTACCACGAACGGCAGCGTGACGAAGATGGTGGCGATCACCATGCCCGGCAGATTGAAGATGACCTTGAAGCCCAGTTCCTCCAGGCCGCCGAACCACCCGCCCGCACCCCAGAGCAGGATCAGCGAGACGCCGACCACCACGGGCGAGACCGCGAACGGCAGGTCCACGATGCCCTGAACCAGGTTGCGGCCCGGAAACTTTCCCCGGACCAGCGCGAGCGCCGTCACGATGCCGAAGATCACGTTCACCGGGACGACGATCGCCACGATCAGGATGGACAGCTGGAACGCCGAGATCGCCGCGGGCGTGGTGATCGAGTCGATGAACGCACCGATCCCCCGCTCGAATGTGCGCCACAGGATGATCACCAGCGGCAGGACCAGCAGCACGAGCAGGTAGCCGAGCGCCACCGCCCGCAACGAGATGCGGGTCAACGGATTCAATCTCATCGGGCCGCCTGCTCCTTGCGCGCGCTTCGTTCGGCGAGCAGCCGCAGGACCAGCAGCGACGCGAACGAGATGGCCAGCAGCGCGACCGACACGGCCGCCGCGTTCACCGGCCGGTCGATCTCGATCTGCTTCTGGATGTACTGGGAGGCCATCTCGGTCTCGCGCGGGATCGCGCCGCCGATCAGCACCACCGAGCCGTATTCACCGATCGCGCGGGCGAAGGCCAGCCCGCCACCGCTGATGATCGCGGGCGTCAGCGCGGGCAGCACGATACTGCGGAACGTGGTCCAGTTGTTCGCGCCCAGCGAGAGCGCGGCCTGCTCGACCTCACGGTCGGCCTCGATCAGCACCGGTTGCACCGAACGCACCACGAACGGCAGCGTGACGAACGCCAGGGCGACCACCAGGCCGGGCTGGGTGGCGTTCAGGTGGATGTCGACCGGGCTCTGCGGACCGTACAGCGAGAGCAGCACGATGCTGGCGACAATGGTCGGCAGCGCGAACGGTAGGTCGATCAGCGCGTTGACGACACCCTTGCCGGGGAACTGGTCGCGCACCAGCACCCAGGCGATCAGTGTGCCCATCACCACGTTGATCACTGCCACCACCACCGAGACCAGCACGGTGATGCGCAGCGAGTCCAGCGCGGCCGGCGCGGTGACGGCGTCGTAGAAGCCGGACCAGCCGTCCTCGAAGCTCGTCACGGTGAGCGCCGCCAGCGGCAGCAGCACGATGATGCTCAGCCACAGCACCGCGGTGGCGATGCCGAGCGGGCCCACCGAGCCGGTCACGCGCAGCCACGACCAATTGAAGCGGCGGTCCCGGCGCGCGGCGTCGTCGACGCCGGGACCGTCTGCCTGCGCGGTCCCGGCGTTACTGCTCGTCGTCACAGTCGTCCAGTATCCGGTGTAACGGGGGTCACCCGGTCACTTGGTCGCGTTGTCATAGATCACCGCGACCGAGCCGGTATTCGGGGTGAACAGCTCCTTGTCCACGGTCTTCCAGCCGCCCAGGTCGGCGATCGTCCACAGCTTCTGCGGGGTCGGGAAGTCCTTGGCGTAGTCGGCGGCGACGGCCGGGTCGACCGGACGGAAGCCGGCTGCGGCCCAGGCCTTCTGCCCCTCGGTGGTGAACAGGAAGTCGCGGAAGGCGACGGCCTTCTGCTGGTTCTTGCTGTTCTTCAGCACCGCGACCGGGTTCTCGATCTTGAACGTGACCGGCGGGACGATGTGTTCGATCGGATCACCGTTGCGCTCGGCGAAGATCGCCTCGTTCTCGTAGCTCAGCAGCACGTCACCGGTGCCCTGCAGGAAGGTCTCGGTCGCTTCGCGGCCGGACTTGGGCTGCACCTTCACATGGTCCTTGGCGATCAGCTTGCTCAGGTAGTCCAGGCCTGCCTGCGGGTTCTTGCCGCCGTCGCTCTTGGCGGCGTACGGCGCGAGCAGGTTCCACTTGGCCGAACCGGAGCTGAACGGGTTCGGGGTGACCACCTCGACGCCCGGCTTCAGCAGATCGTCCCAGTCCTTGATGCCCTTCGGATTGCCCTTGCGCACGACGATCGCGACCACCGAGCCGAACGGGATGCCCTTGGTCGCGTCGGCGTTCCAGCTCGCGTCCACCAGGCCCGCGTCGACGAGACGGGTGACGTCCGGTTCGACCGAGAAGTTGACGACGTCGGCCTCGGCGCCGTCCTTCACCTTGCGGGACTGGTCGCCGGAGGCGCCGTAGGACTGCTGGATCTGGACGCCCTTGCCCTGCTCGGTCTTGTTGAACTCGGGGATCACCTTGTCGAAGCCGGGCTTCGGCACGGCGTAGGCGTAGAGGTTCAGGGTGCCGCCGCTGCCGTCCGCGCGGTCTCCTCCGGTCGTGTCGCTGGCTCCGCCGCCGCACGCGGTTAGCGCGACCGCCGCGAGTGCGGCGAGAGCAACGGCGCTGTAGCGTCGACGCGGCGAAAGCCAAGATTTGCGAGCCATCGGAGTGGACCTTTCCTACGGACCGCCAGTTGTCCGGTAATACATCGGTGGCGGCGACCATCTGTTTGATTCAGCAGACCTGCCGATCGGGCGATACGGCAGCGGCGCGACTATCGGCCACAACGGGCCGTTGGGGAAGGGCAGGCACATCTGCGCAAAGCGCGCCGGTCTACTGGGAAACGAGACGCGGACGTGCCCGGTTGCCGATCAGCGACAGTAAATGTCCGCGACCGCGAGATCACCGACAGCAATCAACGCCAATTCATGGCGGACCTGCGGGACGGCGCTCGAAGACACGGGCAGACTTTATCAGAGCGGACGACGGAGTTCGAATCGAAGAGTCGCAGGAAGAGGGGGGTTTCATCCCATGACCAGTAGTCCGGATCGCATACGCGCCGAGTTCCCCGGCATCAGTACCCGCACGTGGGAGCATCCCGCCGATCGCACCGCTTTGGTTACCTTGCGGTCACTGGCGGGGTTCGATGTGGTGTTGCGCACGCTGTCGGGTTTGCTGCAGGAACGCCAGCATCGGCTGCTGTATCTGGCCACCGCGATCCGGGTGGACGAGCGGCAGTTCCGCACCCTGCACCACCTGCGCGAGGACTGCGTGCGGATCCTGGACGCCCGCACCACACCCGAGCTGTTCGTACTGCAGAGCCCGCAGGTGAACGCCTTCACCATCGGCATGGACCAGCCGTTCATCGTGCTGACCACCGGGCTGCTCGAGCTGATGGACACCGAGGAGCTGCGTTTCGTGGTTGGCCACGAGCTCGGGCACGCGCTGTCCGGCCACGCGGTGTACCGCACGATGCTGATGCACCTACTGCGGGTGTCGGCGAGCATCGGCTGGATGCCGGTCGGTGGCTGGGCCTTGCGCGGCATCGTCGCGGCCCTGATGGAGTGGAGCCGCAAGTCCGAGCTGTCCGGCGACCGGGCGGGGCTGCTGTGCGGACAGGACGTCGACGCTTCGGTGCGCGTGCATATGAAGACGGCGGGCGGCGCCTGGGTGAAGGAGATGAATCACGGGGCGTTCCTGGCCCAGGCCGACGACTACGAACGGTCCGGCGACCTGCGTGACGGGGTGCTGAAGCTGCTCAACCTGGAATTGCAGAGTCACCCGTTCTCCGTGCTGCGCGCGGCCGAGCTGCGCCGCTGGATCCAGAGCGGCGACTACGACCGCGTGCTGGCAGGCGACTACCCGCACCGTCACCAGGATCGCGCCACCAGGATCACCGACGAGATGAAGACCGCCGCCCGCACCTACCGCGCGAACTTCGACCAGTCCGAGGACCCGCTCATTCGGACCGTGCGCACGCTGGGCCGTGATGTCGGCGCGGCGGCGAGCACGGTCGCCCACGAGGTCGGCGACACGGTGGCCAAGCTCGGTAAGCGGTTCGGCGACTGGCGGGGCGGCGCGAGCTGACCTTCAGCGGGCGATCAACCACGCCACGACGATGAGCACCAGCAGTGCGACGAGGGCGAGCTGAACTCGCGACCGAGGCATCAGCGCGCCCCGCTCTGCACGGGGGTGCGCAGCTCGGCGGCCTGCCCGGGTTCGAGCATCGCCGGCGCGCCGTCCGGAGCGGGCCGCACCGGCGCCCGGTGGGCGCCGAACCGACGGTCCAGTACCCGCAGCACGGCACGCAGCACGCGATCGAGCCCGTAGGCGATCGCGAAGCTGATCGGGACCATGCCGACGAGGACCACCAGGAACTGCGGAATGAACGGCAGTCCCGCGACCCACAGCTCGAAGCCGTCCCACCAACCTGCGATGCGATGCACGGATTCAGCCTAGTCGGTTCGCCGGCGGGTTCCACGAGTCCGTCGGCCACGGCGGCGCGGCCGGCGAACCGAGCGGTGGACGCCGGACGCACCTCGGCCCGAAGATGGGGTATGGCGTCCTCCGATGACCTCACCCTCAACGACTCCGACGGCTTGCCGACGAACTTGGCCGAGCCGACGGGCTCGACCGATGCCCACCGTCACGGTGCCTACCCGCCGATCGATGACTACGCCTTCCTGTCCGACTGCGAGACCAGTTGCCTGATCGCCAGCAATGGCGCGGTGGAATGGATGTGTGTGCCGCGGCCGGATTCGCCGAGCATCTTCGGGGCGATCCTGGATCGCAGCGCGGGCCACTTCCGGATCGGGCCGTACGGCGTCAACGTGCCCGCCGCCCGCCGCTACCTGCCCGGCGGGATGATCCTGGAGACCACCTGGCAGACCGGCACCGGCTGGCTGATCGTGCGCGACGCGCTGGTGCTCGGGCGCTGGCACAACAACGACCAGCGCAGCAGAACCCATCGGCGCACGCCGATGGACTGGGATGCCGAGCATCTGCTGCTACGCACGGTGAAGTGCGTGAACGGCACCGTGGAACTCGAGATGAGTTGCGAGCCCGCGTTCGACTACCACCGGGCCAGCGCCCGCTGGGAGTACACCGGCAAGGTGTACGAGGAGGCGACCGCGGTGCGCAGCGACGACCCGAGCGCCGGGCCGACGCTGGTGCTCACCACGGATCTACGCCTCGGACTGGAGGGCCGCGAGGCGCGAGCCCGCACCAGGATGAAGGAGGGCGACGAGGTCTTCGTCGCGCTCACCTGGTCGGAACTGCCCGCGCCGCGCACCTTCGACGAGGCCGCCGACAAGATGTGGCAGACCACCGAGTGCTGGCGCCAATGGATCACGCTCGGTAAATTCCCCGACCACCCGTGGCGCAACTACTTGCAGCGCAGCGCGCTCACTCTCAAGGGCCTCACCTACGCGCCGACCGGCGCGCTCATGGCCGCTCCGACCACCTCCCTGCCGGAAACACCCGGCGGAGAGCGCAATTGGGATTACCGCTACACCTGGGTGCGGGACTCCAGTTTCGCGCTGTGGGGTCTGTACACCCTCGGCCTGGACCGGGAGGCCGACGACTTCTTCGCCTTCCTCAACGACGCGGCCACCGGCGACAACGGCGAGCCCGTTCCGCTGCAAGTGCTCTACGGCATCGGCGGCGAACGGCAGCTCGACGAGATCATCCTCGACCATTTCGGCGGCTACGACCAGTCCCGACCGGTGCGCATCGGCAACAACGCCTACAACCAGGATCAGCACGACATCTGGGGCACCATGCTCGACGCGGTGTACCTGCACGTGAAATCACGCCAGCAGGTGCCCGAGACCTTGTGGCCGCTGCTGGTCCGCCAGGTGCACGCCGCCATCGAGCATTGGAAGGAGCCCGACCGGGGCATCTGGGAGGTGCGCGGCGAGCCGCAGCACTTCACCTCGTCCAAGGTGATGTGCTGGGTGGCGCTGGATCGCGGTGCGAAACTCGCCGAGTTGCACGGTCAGTACGAGCACGCCGAGGAGTGGTACGCGATCGCGGAGGAGATCAAGGCCGACGTCCTGGCCAACGGCGTCAATTCCGAAGGCGTGTTCACCCAGGTCTACGGCGGCGACACCCTGGACGCCTCGCTGCTGCTGGTGGTGCTGACCCGTTTCCTGCCGCCCGAGGACGACCGCGTGCGCGCCACCGTGCTGGCCATCGCCGACCGGCTCACCGAGAACGGCTTGGTACTGCGCTACCGGACCGAGACCACCGACGACGGGTTGAGCGGCACGGAAGGGGCGTTCACCATCTGCTCCTTCTGGCTGGTCTCCGCGCTGGTCGAGATCGGTGAGATCCAGCGGGCCAGGCACCTGTGCGAGCGACTGCTCGGCTTCGCCAGCCCGCTGCGGTTGTACGCCGAGGAGATCGATCCGCGCAGCGGCCGCCACCTCGGCAACTTCCCGCAGGCGTTCACCCACCTGGCGCTGATCAACGCCGTGACCCACGTGATCCGCGCCGAGAGTTCGCGGCACGCAGGCCGGTTCCAGCCCGCGCACACACCACAGGGACATCCGGTCTGATATTTGGGGGGCCCGGTCCGACACCCCAGGGACATCCGGTCTGACCCGGCAATGTCCTAGCCGGGGACGAGTCCGTCGGCCTCTAGGCGCAGCGCGCGCAGTTTGCCGAGTTGCGCCTCGAGGTCGGCGATCCGTTCCGGCCTGCGGTCGCCGTACTTGCCGTAGTTCTCCTCGGCCGACCGCAGCGCGTCGTCCGCGCCGCGCGAGACCTCGGTCGCGATGTCGGTGAAGTGGTCGCGCAACACCCGCTGCATGGCGCGCAACCGGTTACGTGACTCCTTGCCTACCTGGAAGATCACGTCGTCCATCAGGCGGGCCACCGCCACCTTCGCCTCGGCCCGGCGGCGCAACTGGCGGTTCTTGCGTTCATCCCACAGCGCGTTGACACCCAGCAGCACGCCCGCCCCCGCCGAATACCAGTTCACCAGCGACATGCCCAGCAGGCTGGTGGCCAGACCGACCATCAAAATGCCGCCATACGAGCCGCGCAGAGCGGTCAGGAACTGCTGGGTCACGCCGGCTTTCGCGCTCTCCAGCGGCTCCAGCGGCTGCACCGCCTCGAGCACCTCGCCGGGATCGGCCAAGCGCAGATCCGGTAGCGGCGGGGTCCGGTTGTCTGCCGGGAACTTGGCGGCCACCTGATCACACAGCTCCATCGAGCGGTAATGCGCCACGGCGAAGTTCTCCTCGACCGCCTCGCAGATGCGCGCGTCCAGATCGGCGCCGAATTCCTTCCACCGGCGCGCCGGATCGGTCTGGGCGATCTCGGCCTCGGCGTCGCGGATCAGGCTGCGTAGCCGATGGCGCAGATCGTGCTCGATGTCGGCCATCAGTTCCGTCGCGCCGTCGACCAGCGTGACCTGCCAGTTCGCGGTGCGCTGGCGCAGCTGGTCGGCTTCGTCGCGGGCGCGGGCGAGCTGGTCGGTGATCTCTGAGCGCCGCCGCGGGTCGCGCAGCGCCTCGGCCTCGGTGCGCAGCGTCAGCGCGAGGTGGTCACAGACCAGGCGGATGTCTTGGACCGCCGCTTCCAGCGCCACCGCGTCCGCGCGGGCGACCACGTAGTCGCGCAGGTGATCGATCAGCTGCGGTACGCCGGATTCGATGTCGCGCTGATAGTCCCCGGTCAACCCGGCCTGCCGGTGCAGCTCGGCGGAGACCGGCGCCACCGCGAAGCCGAGCCCAGCGGAGTCCAGCAGTTCCCGGTTGCGCTGCTGAGTGCGCGACCAGTGCGGGAACACGTCGATCTTGTTCAACACGCAGATCACGGTCGGGCAGATCTGCTGGATGCGCTGCAATTCCGCGATCTGCTCCATGGTCAGCTCGGTACCCGCGTCGTCGACGTAGAGCACGGCGTCGGCCGCGGCGATCATCGACCAAGTGGTGCGGTTGTCGCCCAGCGCACCCGGTGCGTCCATGACCACGACACCGTCGGCGAGCAACGGGCTCGGCTGGGTGAACTCGGCGCGGACGACGCCCTGGGTGGCCAGCGCCGGACCGGGATCGAGCGGGTCGACCGACTGACGTTCGGTGCGGCCGTACTCGGTCTGCCGCACCAGCGTCGCAGTCGGCTCCGGCCCGTATTCGACGATCACCGGGACGCTCAGATCGCTGTTCGTCGCACTGACCGAGGCGCCGACCAGGCTGTTGACCAGCGTGCTCATGCCGTTTTTCGGATGGCCGACGACCACGAGCCGCACCCGGGGGTCGCTCACCCTCGCGTGGACCATGCTCAGCCGGCCGCCGAGGTCGTCACGTCCCGCGGATCGGGCCGTCTCCCGCAGCTCGTCGAGTATTCGGATGAGCGGGGCCATCGCGTCCGGATGTTTCACGGTCGCGGCCTTCAGCCCGGCAGCGGCAGACAACCCTCCTCCTTACTCTCGGTGACTTTCGTTCTGGTACCCCCTGCGGCCACTCCGCAGTCCTCGGAACCGCTCGCGGCCCGGCTACATCAATGAGACGTCCGACACATCCGATACGTAGTGATGCGTTTGCGCCATGGCCGACTCGGGCAGCAAGGCGCTCGACAGACCGCCGCCGGAGGCGGGTGTCAGCGCGGAGTGGTCGTAGGTGTGCTCGGCGGCCGGGAAACCGGCCGCGTGGTCCACCGTGAGCGGCGCCGAGATGCCGTGCGGCTTCGGGTCGATCACCTGCGGCTTGATCGGCGCCTGGGTGGGTGCCGGGGCGTTGAAGGTCGGCGCCGGAGTGTGTGGCTCGACGGTGGGCGCGTGCGCGGGGGGGCTGTAGGTCGGCTGGTCCGGCGCGGTGTAGGTGGGCTGGTCCGGGGCCGAATAGGTCGGCTGCGCCGGCCTGCTGACGGTCGGTACGTCGTCGGTCGGCAGGTTGTTGGTCGGCGGGGTGTCGTGCGAGGTGCCGCCGGTGCTTGGGCGGCCGGTGCCGCCGCCCGGTGTGGTCACGTCGTCGTCCGGCGTGGTGGGGGCATGCGGCGCCGGGGTCTGGGTGACCGTCGCGCCGGGGGTCTTCGTATCCGGCCCGTCCGGCGCGGTGGTGATGCCGCCGTGCGGCACGGTGGTCGCGCCGGGGAGCTTCGTGACGTCGGTATCCGGCGTCTTCGGCGCGGACGGGGCAGTGACGTCGCCGGGAACGCTCGGCGTCGGCGTGGTCTTCACGATCGTCGTCGGCACCGTCCCCGTCGACGCGGGCGGCTGGGTCGGATGAGTCGAATGGGACGGATGCGGGTCGGTCACCGGGGCGGGCTTCACCGCGGGTGTCGGGCGCACCGCGTCGAACAGCGCGGGGACGGCCGCCGCCGGAGCGGTCAGCACGGACGGCCCCTCCGGCGCGGCGAACACATTCGCGATCGGGGTCGAGGCGACATCGGGCTGGATCGTGGTCTGCAGCGGGGTGGCCGCGACGACCGGAGCGGCGGCGACCGCGGCGGGCGCGGGCGCCGGGGCGGCGGCAGGAGCCACCGACGCGGCAGGCGTGACCGCAGCGGCGGGCGCGACCGGTGCCGAGGCCGCGAGCGGCTGCGCGACGCCCGACGCCGCCGACGACTGCGTCATTCCCGCCGACGACGACTGTGCGACGCCGGAGGCCGCCGACGACTGCGTCGCGGACGAGCCCGGTGACGTGAGGCCGCCGAGCAGACCGGGCTGGCCCGGCGCATGCGGCTCGTTGACCGCGTGATCGGTGCCGTCCGGTACGCGGATGCCGTCGGCCAGCCAGTCGGTGTACTCGTCGAGCTGGTCGCCGACGTGCCCGGCCGCGACATCGACCTTCATCTCGGAGGTGAAGTAGATCCCGTTCGGGCCGAGCCCGAAGTCGACCTGCCACTGCGTGCCGACGAACGCCCCGACATCGCCGCTCGTACCGACGCCGTCGAACGGATCGTCCGCCGTCGGCGCCGCGCCGATGCCGCCGCCGGGCAGGTCGAAGACGGTGGAGCCGGGCGCGACGAAGCCGTTCGAGCCGGGCAGGCCGAATCCGTGACCGGCTTGCCCGAGTCCGTGGCCGGGCAGGCCGAAGCCGTGACCGCCGGGCGCGTCCAGATCGTTCGCGGCGTCGGACCGGGTGCCGGGGAGGGAGAAACCGTTGGACACGTTGCCGTCGGTCCCGGGAATGGTCAGTCCTGTCCCGGAATCGCCGTCCACGCCGGGGATGCCGCCCAGCCCGGGGACACCGCCTCCGGAGTGACCGGGCAGTTGCATCTCGTGTGTACCCGACTCGCCGCCGGGCAGCGTCGGCAGCGGCAGTCCGGCGTCGGTACCGCTGTAGTCGCCGAGCGAGGGCAGCGATCCGGCGGGCCCGGCGCCGGTGCCGGGCAACGTGAACCCGGGGGCCGGACCGGTCGGCGCGGGAGCCGAGTTTCCGTGCGCCACCGGGGTATTCGAGCTGTGCGAGGAGAACGGCGAGGGCTCGACGACCGGGTCCGGGAAGGTGATCACCGGGCTCGGCTGGTCGGGATCGGGATCCGTGCTGCGCGCCCAGCCGGTGTGCCAGCTGTCGAGGCGGGATTCGCCCGGCTGCGCGGGGACCCCGCCGCCGTTGGCGGCCACCAGGGCGCCGCCGGTGACATAGGCGCCCGCCCGCGCGACCCGCGCGACGCCGGTGGCCACCCGGTAGGCGGTGTCGCCCGCGCGGTCGGCGCCTTCGGTGTCGTCGTCGAAGGGCAGATCACGCGTCATAGAAGCTCCACTCTCGGTTGTCCAGCATCCTCACCGCGCCGGTCCGACCAAGTGAAGATCACCCAACAGTATTTCGGGAATACTCGCCTGTCACATTCTCCAGGACTGGAGAGATTGCGACTGTGGTGAGCAACACAACCTTGCCATCCGAAATACCGGATCGGAAGCCCCTTTTCCGATGGCATTCCGGACTGCGCGCAATCTCCGATACGCGCCCCTACCAGGCCCGATCGAATCCTTGTGCGGGCGGTGGCGGACACGCCCGGGAAAAAATAATGGAACTCTGAGAGTTGCCGGAAGAGTGCTGAAGGTCCGCTCTGGACCGGGCAATTCGATGAGCAAGCCGTTCGGCAGCATCGACGCACTGCAGGCCGGCTCGTGGACACATTAACCCGAGCCCGCGATCTCAGACTGTGGGATTAGATTGGCACCATGGCCGGACAACGAATCTTGGTCGTGGACGACGAGGTTCGCGTCCTCGCCTCGCTGCGGCGGGGATTGGAACTCTCCGACTTCGAGGTCGTCACCGCGGCCGACGGCGCCGAGGCGCTGAGCATGGTCCGCGCCACCACGCCCGACGCGATGGTGCTCGACGTCAACATGCCCGAACTCGACGGCGTCGGCGTGGTCACCGCGCTGCGGGCGATGGGCAACGACATCCCGATCTGTGTGCTCAGCGCGCGTACCGCGGTCAGCGACCGGATCGCCTGCCTGGAGCGCGGCGCCGACGACTACCTCACCAAGCCGTTCGATCTCGGCGAGCTCGTCGCCCGGTTGCACGCGCTGCTGCGGCGCAGGCGGAAACCGGCGCCGCGGCCGGAGGAGGTCCGCACCGTCGGGCAGGTGCGGATCGACCCGGCCGGGCACCGGGTGCTGGCCGGGGGCAGGCCGGTGGAGCTGACGAAGCGGGAATTCGAGGTGCTCGCCCTGCTCGCCGAGCACATCGGCATCGTGCTCGGCCGTGAGCAGATCCTGTCCGCCGTGTGGGGATACGACTTCCCCACCGACACCAATGTCGTCGACGTGTTCGTCTCCTATCTGCGGCGCAAGCTGGAGGCGGACGGCGTGCCCCGGGTGCTGCACACCGTGCGCGGCGTCGGCTTCGTCCTCCGGGAGCAACCATGAGCAGGTCACCGTCGCTGCGCACCCGGGTAGCCGTCGTGTCGGGGGTGGTCGCGGCGCTGGTCACGCTCACCTTGACGCTGACCTTCGCCACTCTGCTCGGCGCTACCGGCGAACGTCAGCTCGACGAGACCGTCTCGTCGATGGCGGTGCGGGTCGCAGCGCCCCTCGAAGCGGCTCCCGCGCCACCGTCCGCGACCACGCTGTCTCCCGAGCACGCGCGGAGACCGGGCCTGCCCGCCGACGCGGCGATCGCCCGGGTCGACGGGTTGCCCGGCGTACTGGTCACGCTCGATCCCGATCGCGACGTCGTGCAGGCGGCCATTCATCGCAGTCAGCGCATCGGGCTCGGCATCGGGGTGGCGGGCGCGTTGCTGGCCGCCCTGCTCGGCTGGTTCCTGGCCGGATTCGCCGCACGCCCGCTGCGCCGCCTGGCCGATGCCACCCACCGCATCGACACCTTGGAGAAACTGCCCCCGCTGTCCGGCCGCGGCGCACGGGAAGCCGAGGAACTCTCCGACGCGATCACCCGCATGCTCGCCCGGCTGGAAGCCGCCCACCGCGCCACCCAGCGGGCGCTGACCGGCGCACGCGACTTCGCCGCGGTCTGCGCGCACGAATTGCGCACACCGCTCACCGCTTTGCGCACCGACCTGCAAGTCCTGGCCACCAAAGAGATTCCGGACCAGCAGCGCGGCGCGATCCTGTCCGAGGTGCTCCTCGCCGAGCAGCAGATCGAGAACACTTTGACCGGCCTGGAGCGCCTCGCGGTCGGCGAACTCACCGGACCGGACGTGTTCGAGCCGTTCGACCTCTGCGACGTCCTGGATCGGGCGGTACACGACGCGCGGCGCAGGCACCCGGGCGTGCGGGTGGAACTCGCCGAATGCGCTCCGGTCACCGTGACCGGTTCGCCCGGCGGCGTCCTGCTCATCGTCACGAATGCCGTCGCCAACGCCGTACAACACGGCCGGGCCGAAACCGTCACCGTCAGCGCCCGATCGGGCCCGGAGGACCTCGTGGAGATCAACGTCGACGACGACGGCCGTGGCATCCCCGAGTCACTGCGCGCCGACGCCTTCGACCGCTTCGTCAAAGGCCCCGGCTCCCCCGGCTCAGGACTCGGCCTGGCCCTGGTCCGCCAGCAAGCCGAATTGCATTCCGGCACAGCCGAACTCGACGAAAGCCCGCTGGGCGGAGTGCGCCTGCGCGTTCGGCTGCGCGCAGTGGGCTAGCCGCCTACTTCTTGTCCTTCGGCTTGTCCGAAGCGGCGTCGGAGGACAGCGCGGCCACGAAGGCTTCCTGCGGGACCTCGACGCGGCCGATCGTCTTCATCCGCTTCTTGCCTTCCTTCTGCTTCTCCAGCAGCTTGCGCTTACGGCTGATGTCACCGCCGTAGCACTTGGCCAGCACGTCCTTGCGGATGGCGCGGATGTTCTCGCGCGCGATGATCTTCGACCCGATCGCGGCCTGGATCGGCACCTCGAACTGCTGGCGCGGGATCAACTCGCGCAGCTTGGTGGTCATCTTGTGGCCGTAGGCCTGGGCCGCGTCGCGGTGCACGATCGCGCTGAACGCGTCCACCGCCTCGCCCTGCAACAAGATGTCCACCTTCACCAGCTGCGATTCCTGCTCGCCCGACTCCTCGTAATCGAGGCTCGCGTAACCGCGGGTGCGCGACTTCAGCGAGTCGAAGAAGTCGAAGATGATCTCCGCCATCGGCATGGTGTAGCGCAGTTCGACGCGGGTCTCGGAGAGGTAGTCCATGCCGCCGAGTTCGCCGCGGCGGGACTGGCACAACTCCATGATCGAACCGATGAACTCGCTCGGCGAGATGATGGTGCATTTCACGATCGGCTCGTACACCGTCCTGACCTTGCCCTCCGGCCAGTACGAGGGATTGGTGACGATCTGCTCCGCGCCATCCTCCATCTCCACCCGGTACACCACGTTCGGCGCGGTCGAGATGAGGTCCAGATCGAACTCGCGCTGCAGGCGCTCGCGCGTGATCTCCATGTGCAACAGGCCGAGGAAGCCGCAGCGGAACCCGAACCCGAGCGCCACCGAGGTCTCCGGAGTGTAGGTCAGGGCGGCGTCGTTGAGCTGCAGTTTCTCCAAGGCGTCGCGCAGGTCCGGGTAGTCGGAGCCATCCACCGGGTAGAGGCCTGAGTAAACCATCGGGCGCGGCTCGCGATAACCGGTGAGCGGTTCGCTCGCGCCGCCGCGCGCACCGGTCACCGTGTCGCCGACCTTGGACTGACGCACGTCCTTCACGCCCGTGATCAGATAGCCGACCTCGCCGACGCCGAGCCCCTGGGTGGGCTTCGGCTCGGGCGAGACGATGCCGATCTCCAGCAGCTCGTGAGTAGCGCCGGTGGACATCATCTTGATCTTCTCGCGCGGGGTCAGTTTGCCGTCCACCACGCGGACGTAGGTGACCACACCGCGGTAGGTGTCGTAGACCGAGTCGAAAATCATCGCGCGGGCGGGCGCGTCGGCTTCGCCGACCGGCGGCGGGACCTGGGCGATCACCTGGTCGAGCAGATCGGTCACGCCCTCGCCGGTCTTGCCTGAGACGCGCAGCACGTCCGACGGCTCGCAGCCGACGATGTGCGCCAACTCGGCGGCGTAGCGGTCCGGGTCCGCGGCGGGCAGGTCGATCTTGTTCAGCACCGGGATGACCGTCAGATCCTTGTCCAGCGCCAGGTACAGGTTGGCCAGCGTCTGCGCCTCGATGCCCTGCGCGGCATCGACCAGCAGGATCGCGCCTTCACACGCCTCGAGGGCACGCGACACCTCGTAGGTGAAGTCGACGTGGCCAGGCGTGTCGATGAGGTGCAGCACGAAATCGGTGCCCACGTGTTCCCCGGTCCGGGGCGTCCAGGGCAGCCGCACGTTCTGGGCCTTGATGGTGATGCCGCGTTCGCGCTCGATATCCATCCGGTCCAGATACTGCGCACGCATCTGCCGCTCCTCGACCACACCGGTCAGTTGCAGCATCCGGTCGGCCAGCGTCGACTTGCCGTGGTCGATGTGCGCGATGATGCAGAAGTTCCGGATCCGGGCGGGATCGGTGAACGTCGTGTCGGCGAAGCTGGCGGGCACTCCACTCCTCATGGGTATCGGCAAACTGCCGTCCATCGTCCCATGATGCTGTGTTGGTTTTTGCAGCGCCTGCGGCGCTGCGTGTTCGCGGCCCCGGGAAGTCTCGGGTTCGAGCGACCGAGACTCGCGACTACGGCGCAAGCGCGTAGGCCACTCGAACCCGCGTCGGGCCGCCGACGGCGG
>NZ_JBHVDM010000123.1:0-17511 GCF_042802775.1 Nocardia sp. NPDC057455
GGTGCCAGGGCACCGAGCGCGGCCGATGGCGCACTCCGATTCAGTCCAGCACTACCGGCTGGCGCCCGCGGCGGCGCCGATGAGGCCGCCGACCACGCAGCCGGGGAACACCCCGACGATGAAGAACACGAGACCGACCAGCGCCCCGATGGCACAGCCGATCGCCACCCCACCCAGTGTGGACCCCGCGTCACCGATGAACTGCGGCGCGCCCGGTTCCGGAATGGCGGCTCCGACCGGACTCAAGGTCAATGTCGTCCCGGCCGCATCGATGTCCGGCGCCACTTCGACTTGCTGGCCGAACATGGACACCATGGTCGTTGGCACCGTGGTCACGACCGATCCGTCCGGCCCGAGCACCGCGATCCCCCCCGGCGTGCGGGCGAACATCCCGGAGTCGAGCGTGACCGCGACGCTCGTCCGGTCCGGCGCGACGGACGCGGTGTAGGCGACACCGCTGTCGTTCCCGCTCACCACGGGGTCGTAGATCTCGGCTTGCCCGTACGCCGTCGCCGCGGTCACCCCGGTGGCGGCAATGGTCAGCAGCGTGGTCGCAACCAATTCTCTGAACTTCATGAGCCTTCCCATCCTCAGCAGATTCGATCTGTCGTTACCTGGGTACAGCCGTGAAACACTAGCGATTATAGGCGTTGGGCATCACCATTTCCGGCACTTGCGAATGTCCGAAATGTCTTGCCCGCCAGACTATTCGGCGACCATCCAGGAGATGACGGAGGGCGGCTCCCTGCTACTCCAGCTCCCCTTCGGTCTCCAAGTAGACCCGCCGCAGCCGATCGAGCGTGTCCTGTTCGGGGTGTTCCCACAGTTTCCGCTCGGCCGCCTCCAGCAGCCGCTCGGCAATGCCGTGCAGCGCCCAAGGATTGGACTGCTCCATGAACTTCCGGTTCACCTCGTCGAAAACGTAGCTCTCCGACAGCTTTTCGTACATCCAATCGGCCACCACGTTGGTGGTGGCGTCGTAGCCGAACAAGTAGTCGACGGTCGCCGCCATTTCGAACGCGCCCTTGTAGCCGTGCCTGCGCATGGCCTCGAGCCACCGGGGGTTCACCACGCGGGCCCGGAACACCCGCGCCGTCTCCTCGGACAGCGTCCGGGTGCGCACCGCGTCCGGGCGGGTGCTGTCGCCGATGTAGGCCTCCGGATTCTTGCCCGTCAGCGCGCGCACCGTCGCGACCATGCCGCCGTGGAACTGGAAATAGTCGTCGGAGTCGGCGATATCGTGCTCGCGGGTGTCGGTGTTCTTGGCCGCCACGGCGATCCGGCGATACGCGCCGCGCATGTCCTCGGCGGCAGGCGCGCCGTCGAGGTCGCGTCCGTAGGCGTAGCCGCCCCAGGTGGTGTACACCTGCGCGAGGTCGTCGTCGGTGCGCCAGCTCTTCGCATCGATCAGCTGCAACAGCCCGGCACCGTAGGTGCCGGGCTTGGAGCCGAAGATACGGGTGGTGGCGCGCCGCCGGTCGCCGTGCTCGGCGAGATCGGCCTGGGCATGCGCCCGCACGTAGTTCGCCTCGTCCGGCTCGGCCAGCTCGGCGACCAGACGCACCGCATCGTCCAGCAGAGCGAGCACGTGCGGGAACGCGTCCCGGAAGAAGCCGCTGATACGGACCGTCACATCGATGCGGGGACGACCCAGTTCCTCGAGCGAGATCACCTCGAGCGTCCTGACGCGGCGGCTCGCCTCGTCCCAGACGGGCCGGACGCCCAACAATGCGAGCACCTCGGCGATGTCGTCGCCGGAGGTGCGCATGGCGGAGGTCCCCCAGACCGACAGGCCCACCGACCGCGGGTACTCGCCGTGGTCAGCGCGGTAACGCTCCAGCAGGGATTCCGCCATGGCCTGTCCGGTCTCCCAGGCCAGGCGGGACGGCACGGCCTTGGGATCGACCGAGTAGAAATTGCGTCCGGTCGGCAGGACGTTGATCAGGCCGCGCAATGGCGAGCCGCTCGGGCCTGCCGGGATGAACCCTCCGTCGAGCGCGTGCAGCACCCGGTCGATCTCCACGCCGGTCTGTCGCAGCCGCGGCACCACCTCGGTGGCCGCGAACCGCAGCACCCCGCGCACCTCCGGGTCGTCGCTGACGCCGTCCACCGCCTCGGGCGACCAGTCCGCCGCTTGCAATGCCGCGACCAGCGCGCGGGCGCGGTCCTCCACGGCGTCCACGCGCTCGCGCGCCTCCCCGCCCGACTCGTCCAGACCGAGGGCTTCGCGCAGGCCCGGCACGGTACGCTCGCCACCCCACAGCTGGCGCGCGCGGAGCATGGCCAGCACCAGGTCGAGTTCACTTTCCCCCGCCGGGGCTTGTCCCAGAATGTGCAGGCCGTCGCGGATCTGCACGTCCTTGATCTCGCACAGCCAGCCGTCGACGTGCAACAGCATGTCGTCGAACGAGTCCTCGTCCGGACGCTCGGTGAGGCCGAGGTCGTGGTCCATCGCGGCGGCGCGCATCAGGGTCCAGATCTGCTGGCGGATGGCGGGCAGCTTGGCCGGGTCCAGCGCGGAGATGTTGGCGTGCTCGTCGAGCAGCTGCTCCAGACGCGCGATGTCGCCGTAGCTTTCGGCACGGGCCATCGGCGGGATCAGGTGATCCACCAGGGTGGCGTGCGCGCGCCGCTTGGCCTGGGTGCCCTCGCCGGGGTCGTTCACCAGGAAGGGATAGATCAGCGGCAGGTCACCGAGGGCCGCATCGGTTCCGCAGGAAGCCGACATGCCCAGCGTCTTGCCCGGCAGCCACTCCAGGTTCCCGTGCTTGCCCAGGTGCACCATCGCGTCCGCGCCGAAACCTTCGGGCGCGCTGAGCCACCGGTAGGCCGCCAAGTAGTGGTGGCTCGGGGGCAGATCGGGGTCGTGATAGATCGCGACGGGGTTCTCGCCGAAACCGCGCGGCGGCTGCACCATGAGCACGACATTGCCGAAACGCAGAGCGGCGATGACGATCTCGCCGCCCGGGTCGGACGAGCGGTCGACGTAGAGTTCGCCCGGCGGCGGGCCCCATGCTTCCACGACGGCGTCGCGCAGGTCGCCGGGCAGGGTGTCGAACCAGGCCGCGTAGGTGGCCGCGCCGATACGAATCGGGTTGCCCTCGAGCTGTTCGGCGGTCAGCCAGTCGGGGTCCTGGCCACCTGCCGCGATCAGTGCGTGGATGAGGGCGTCACCGTCCCGCTCGTCCAGGCCGGGGACCTCACCGGGCGCACCGAGATCGTAACCGGCGGCGCGCATTTCGGTGAGCAGCCGGATCGCGCTGGCCGGGGTGTCCAGACCGACGGCGTTGCCGATGCGCGCGTGCTTGGTCGGATAAGCCGACAGCATGACCACGATGCGCTTGTGCGCGGCCGGGATGTGGCGCAGCCGCGCGTAGCGAGTCGCGATGCCCGCGACCCGGGCGGCGCGCTCGGGATCGGGGACGTAGGTGGACAGGCCGTCTGCGTCGAATTCCTTGAACGAGAACGGGACCGTGATGATCCGTCCGTCGAACTCCGGCACGGCGACCTGGGTGGCGACGTCCAGCGGTGACAGCCCGTCGTCGTTGGCCTCCCACTGGGCGCGGCCGGTGGTCAGGCACAGCCCTTGCAGGATGGGCACGTCCAGGTCCGCGAGCGCGCCGACATCCCAAGCCTCGTCCTCGCCGCCCGCCGACGCGGTGGCCGGCTTGGTGCCGCCGGCCGCCAGCACCGTCACCACCAGCGCGTCGGCCCGGCGCAGAGTCGCGATCAACTCGGGTTCGGCGGTGCGCAGCGACGCGCAGTACAGTGGCAGCGCCCGCGCACCCGCTTGTTCGATCGCGGTGCACAGCGCATCGACATAGGCGGTGTTGCCCGCCAGATGCTGGGCGCGATAGTAGATCACCGCCACGGTCGGCCCGTCGGCCTGCTCGGTGGCGACCCGGTCGAGCTCGCCCCAGCTGGGCAATTGAATCGGGGGCTCGAAACCGTGGCCGGTCAGCAGCACCGTATCGGACAGGAAATTGTGCAGCTGGCGCAGATTCTCTGGGCCACCGGCGGCGAGATAGTTGTGCGCGTCGGCCGCGACGCCGCCCGGAACGGTGGAGCATTCCATCAGTTCGGCGTCCGGGGCGATCTCGCCGCCGAGCGCGACGAGCGGAATCCCGCTCGCACGCAGCGTCTCCAGCCCGTCCTCCCAGGCCCGCTTGCCGCCGAGGATGCGCACGATCACCAGATCGGCGCCGTCGAGCAGGCCGGGCAGGTCCTCGACCAGAAGGCGAGCCGGGTTCGCCCAGCGGTAGTCGGCGCCGCTGGCGCGGGCACTCAGCAGATCGGTGTCGGACGTGGACAACAGCACAATCACGGGTGGCAGCCTTCCTCGGGTGACGCGCCCATCGGGGGGTTCGCTGCTCGCCGGGGAGGGTCTGGCTTTCTACAGTGGCGCGACCGCACCGGACTTCCACCGGTTTCCTCGTCGTCCGCCGAGCACGCCGATGCTACCTGTCGTTCGGATCGACCTCGTCCACGCATCCGGCCCGCTCCGGCCCGCGGCGGTCGCGGTCGCTCGACCGGGCGGCCAAGAAGTCGTCGACGAGCCGCGCGCATTCGGCGGGGGTGGTCGGTGCGAGTCCGACCAGTCTGGCGAAGACGATCGGGCCGACGAGCTGTGTCAGCGCCGGCGTCACGTCGAACTCGCCGAGTTGCGCGCGCACTTCCGGATCGCCGAACAGCTGGTCGAACGGCTTGCGGTATTGCTCGATGAGTCGCTGGCGCAGGGAGGTCAACGCCGGGCCCGTACCGGAGGCGCCGCGCTCGCCGGTGGCCAGCCACGCCAGCGTGGAGATCTGTAGCGGAGCGTCGTTGACGACCGCGGCCTGCCTGCTGAGCAGTTCGATCAGCCGTTGCCGCAGCGGACCGGCGGGCGGCGCCTCGATGACCGGAGGGAGCAGGCGCTCGAGCGTGGCGGCACGCAATTGCACGGCGTTGTCGAAATGCCGGTACAGCGTTGTCCGCGCGACCTTCGACATGGTCGTGACCGCCTCGACGGTAACCGCTTCCAGCCCACCGGTTTTCAGCAGCGCGGTCGCGGCATCGAGCAACCTGGCACGGGAGCGCAGCTTGCGCGGGTCGACATCCTCCTCGCGAGCGATCTCGCGCGGCGAGGGGTCGGCAGCACCGGTCATGAGTCGAACAATCCTCCTCCGCTCCGTCTATCACCACCCGGCCTACTTATGATACTGATAGTAGCGTAACGATACTGACAGTTTCGTTTTGCCGGGAGGCGCCATGGAGTCGACCGAGTCGACCACGACACGTTTGTCGGCCGTCCAGCGGTGGACGCTCGCGATGTCCTGCCTCGCCGTGGCGCTGGTCATCGCGTCGATGGCGGCCTTGTACACCGCGCTGCCGGAGGTCGCCGCCGTGACCGGCGCCAGCCAGCAGCAGTTGACCTGGATCGTCGACGGCTACACCCTCGCTCTGGCGTGCCTGGTTCTTCCTGCGGGCGCGCTGGGCGACCGTTACGGGCGGCGCGCGGCGCTGATCGTCGGGCTCTTCGTGTTCGCCGCGGCCTCGGCGGTGCCGCTACTGCTGGACACACCCGGCTGGCTGATCGCCGCCCGGGCGGTGGCCGGAGTGGGGGCCGCCCTCGTCATGCCGTCGACGCTCGCCTTGATCACCGCCGGGTTCCCGGAGGCACGCCGGGGCACCGCCGTCGGGCTGTGGGCGGGCGTCGCGGGCGCCGGCGCGGTGCTCGGCATCCTCGGCTCGGGTCTACTGCTGGAGCGCTGGTCGTGGGTATCGATCTTCCTCGCCATGACCGTCGCTGGACTGGTGCTACTGATCGCCGGGTTCACCCTGCCGGAATCGGTGGACCCGGCTCCCCCGAAGATGGACCTGTGGGGCACGGTCACCGCGGCGAGCGCCGTCGGATTGCTCGTGGTCGCCGCCATTCAAGCGCCCGAACGGGGATGGCTGGATCCGGTGGTGATCGGCATCGCCATCACGGCGGCGCTGGCGAGCACGGCGTTCGTCCTGATCGAGTTGCGGGTGGCGCATCCGCTGCTGGACGTGCGCCTGTTCGCCGACCGCGGGTTCGGCGCGGGCACCGCCACGGTGACCCTGCAGTTCCTGGTGTGCTTCGGAACCTTCCTGCTGCTCGTGCAGTTCCTCCAGTTGATCCTCGGGTACCGGCCGCTGACCTCGGCATTGGCCATGGCGCCGATGATCGTGCCGATGGTGGTGATCTCGGCGGTAGCCCCCCGGCTCGCCGAACGGGTCGGCCTGCGCTGGCCGACCTTCACCGGACTGACGGTCATCGGGATCGCGCTGATCGCGTTGTCCCGGCTCGACGCACACAGCACTTATGTCGATCTGCTGTGGCCGTTGTTGATCATGAGCAGCGGCACCGGCCTGTGCACCGCGCCCGCGACCGCGGCGATCATCGCGGGCACTCCGGTGGAGAAGCACGGCATCGCCGCCGCGGTGAACGACGCGGCGCGCGAAGTGGGCGCGGCCGTCGGCATCGCGGTCGCAGGCAGCATCCTCGCCGCCGGGTACAGCGACCGCATCGCGCCCGCCCTGCCCCGCCTGCCCGAGCAGATCCGCGGACCGGTCGGCGACTCGCTGGCCGCGGCGTTGCAGGTCACCGAGCGGGCGGGACCGTCAGCCGCACCACTGGCCGAGGTCGCCGAGTCGGCCTTCGTCCACGGAGCACAGCAATCCGCGCTGGCCCTGGGCATACTCACCTTCGCCGCCGCGGTCCTGGTCGGTGTGTGGGCTCCCGGACGGTCACGCACGGCAGCGCTGCCCGCGGCCGCTCGATCGGAGGCGCAGCCCAGCAAGACACCGTGATCGACGCTTCGGCCCTCGGCGACACCGCGTCACCGGCCGCTGCTGCATCCAGTCGCCGAGCACGCCGGGAGCGCAGTCGCCCCCAGGGGCAACGCTTCGATCATGGAATTGCTACCGGACGCCGACTTCGGCGTCGAGATGTCAGGAACTGCGCCTGCGACCGACGAGTGCACATCGGATCGTAATAGGTTTCCCGCGCGAGACTTCGGGTGAGAACGATCATCCACGCATACCTAGACCAGGTCGGCGTTGCCGTCGATCACTTTGAGCTGGTAATGGAACCGGTTGACCCGCCACCCGTCCGCCGTGCGTTCGACGCCGAGGGAGTAGCTGCCGACGAAGGTTCGGGTCTTGCCCTCGACCGCGGTGTTCTTGACGTGCACCGCGATGGCGTCCGCGTGCACGTGCGCCGTGTCACCCTCCAGATCGATGAGATGGTTGCCCGACTGGTGGTGCACCCCGTCGAGGTCGGCGAGCCCGGTGCGCCAATCCGCGATGATGTCCGCGGCGGCCCGCTCCCCGACCGGCCCGCCGAACCCGCCGTCGAAATCCACGCTCGGCGTGAAGACCTTCGCCGACAAATCTTCCCAGCGCTTCTGATCGGTGTATACGAACATCCTGGTGATTACATCGATGATGGCGAGGCGGTCGGCGAGAGTGGAGATTTCGGACATACGCCGACCCTAGTCGGCGCGCGCGTCCGAGGCCTTGCGGACCACCCCGCCCAGCAGCACCAGCCTGGTGTCCGGAAGATCGTCGCCGAGCCACTGTTGCAACGGAACCACGCCGGGATCGTTCATCTCGAAGCCCTCGAAGAACGACTCGACCACTGCCGGAGATCGATAGACCACTTGGGCCGAGGAATTGGCGGTGTCCGACGACGACTGCGTGATGAAATCCGGATCGCTGTCGGCGGAGCCGTGCGTGAACGCCAGATAACTCCCCGGCGCCATGGCCGCACCCAAGCGGGCGACGATCCCGGCCGGGCCTTCGTCGTCCATCACGAAGTGCAGAACCCCCACGAGCGTGATCGCCACCGGTTCACCGAAGTCGATCATCCCCTCGTTCCGCAGCCGATCGAGAATGTCGTCCGGCCGGCGCACGTCGCCCAGCATGGCCGTGACCCCCTCGGCGCCGGCGAGCAGGGCGCCGCAGTGCGCGTACACGACCGGGTCGAAATCGACGTAGGCGACCCGCGCCGACGGATCGATCTTGTGGGCGACCTCGTGCACGTTCGGTGAAGTCGGGATACCCGCGCCGAGATCGATGAACTGCCGGACCCCCGCCTCGGCGGCCAGCTGGACCGCCTGCACCAGGAATTTGCGACTGAACCAGGCCAAGGTGCGGGTGTCCGGGGCGATCGACAGCATCCGGTGCGCGACCGCGCGATCCACCTCGTAGTTGTCTTTGCCGCCCAGCAGATAGTCGTAGACCCGGGCGGAGTTCGGCAGGTTCGGATCGACGCCCCGTGGTGCTCGCTCCATGCCGGACACCGTACCTCCACGATCGCCCCGGTCATGAACGTAACTTCCCCTCTCCGCCATTCGTCCGCCGAAGAACCTTCGCGGTCGAATGATCTTGGGAGACAGTGCTTTACCGTCACGCAGCAGCTCGTACTCATGCGCCTGCCGCAAGCACCGTGGCCCGCGCCATGAGTTCATCCGCTACCGGGCGGGGGCGACGACCCAGACCGCATGCGCAGGCGACTCCGTCGACCGGGCGGCCCAGCGCATTCTCCAGCACCTGCAACGTCTGCGACTGCTGCGCCTCGGTGGGGACGTCGTGCACCAACCCGGCATAGAAATCGGTGTCCGCTGCCAGAGCCAAATCCCCGAAGGGCGCATAGAATTCGGGCTCGGTCGGCGGCGGTATATCGCCCGCGGCGACCGGGCCGTGCACGAATTGCAGGATGCGCCCCTGTGGCCAGTGCCGGACGACGGAATTGGCCAAATCGACCAGAGGCCGGGCATTACGCAACTTACCCCGCGCTTTGTTGCGCAGGCTGCCGAGGCACAGGTGCACCCCGAAACGAGTCCCCTCGGGAGCGGCCGCGGCCAGCGCGGCGATTCCCTCGCCCAGTCCCAGCGCCCGATCTACCAGCCGGTGCGATGGCTGCGCCCCGGCCATGAGCACCAGCTCCGCGGTGGCCTCGAGCTGCACGACGACGTCGTCGCCTGCCAGCTCGCGGATGGCCGTGATGTCGCGCACGGTGGCGTCGAAGAAGGCTCGGCGATAGCGCCGCAGACCGGTGGCTCCCATGGCGATGAACGTCAGGGTGAAGTCGGTCGGCATCCCGATCTGGAGCGCGAGGCCCGGCGACTCGCACCGGCCGCGCAGTCCACGGAGAATCGGCAGCGCCTCCCGGGCCTCCCGGAGATATCCGAGATCCATACATCCACCAAGCAAATCGGCGCCGCGAGCGGCACGGTGGATCGTCCGATCCCGGCTCGATCGCCACGTCCCCGGCTTCTTCACCGCCAGCACCCCTTGGGTGACCAGGTCTTCGATGATCGGTTGGATATAGAACTCGTAGCGCCGGGTCTCCCCCGTCGGCAGGGTACGCAGCCGCGGCCCCGCGCTTTCCAGCATGGCCCGCATCGCGACGTCCGTGCTCTCGGCCGGAAAACTTCCGACGAAGTGCACCGTTCGCGTACCCGTCCCTTGTCTCGTCGCACCCACGATCCCGCGCTCCTCGTTCACCGCGTCGTCCCGGGCATCCGCTCTCCCGACGCCATGTCGGGCGCGGCCGGGCGCACGCGTGCGTCCTCAACTATGCGATGGTCACCGAACATTGTGTGCGATATCGTCGTTCGCCGATGGTTCGGAATCTTTTGCCGGAAGGGCTGTCACAGCGGATTCCGGAATAACGGTTGTCGGCCACAGGTATTGCGCCGCAAAAGATTCGGGCATAGCCTGCGTCGCGTGCGAACCTCGCTACGGTCGATCGTCGCGTCCGCGGCGGCCATGCTGCTCTGTCTGGCACCGAGCACCGCCCACGCCGACGACACCGCGCCGGGCCGCTGCGAAACGGTGTCCGTCCCAGTGCCGCTCGGCGAAATGGCCGGTTCCCTGTGCACTCCCGAGGCAGGCGCCACCGACACCGTCATGGTGCTGATCGCGGGCTCCAACTACAACCACACGTACTGGGATTTCCCCTACGCCCCGGACACCTACAGCTTCCGCCGCGCGATGAACGCCGCCGGCATCGCGACGCTGGTGGTCGATCGACTCGGCAACGGCGCGAGTACCAGGCCGCCGAGCACGCAGGTCACGGCGACGGTCTCCGCCCGCGCCCTGCACGACATCGTGCAGGCGCTGCGCCGAGGACTCGCGGGCGCACCGCCGTTCGGCAAGGTCATCACCGGGGGACATTCACTCAGCTCGGGTATCGACGTCCTGGAAGCGACCACGTACCAGGATGTCGACGGCGTCCTGCTCACCGGCTTCTCCCACACCCTCAACGTGTCCGAAGTCCTCGGCGTGATCTCGACCTACCACCAAGCCGCCGGGGATCCGCACTTCGCCGGGCGGGGCTACGATCCCGGCTACCTGACCACTCGGCCCGGTACCCGCGCGGACGACTTCTTCGCCACCGAGACGGCAGATCCCGAAGTTCTCGCCGTCGATGAAACGACCAAGGAAGTTTTCTCACCGACGGAGTATCCCGACGGCTTGACCTCCACTCTTCCGCCGATGACCAACTTCATCGATGTCCCGGTGCTGGTCGTCAACGGCAGCCTGGACCGGCTCTCCTGCGGCCCCGGTTACGTCGTCTGCGCGGATGCCGCGACATTGCACGCCACCGAAGCGCCGTTCTTCGCCCCGGCGGCACGACTGCGCACCTACGTGCTGCCCGGCAGCGGGCACTCGGTCAATCTCGCACGCAATACCGCCCTGTATCGGGCCGCCGTCCTCGACTGGGTGCAGTCGATCGTGGGGTGACCCGCCGCTCGGTGTGGCGGCCGGTGCGTCCGTAGGCTGGATGCGCTATGACACGACGTGCTCCTGACTCCTGTCCGGGCGTGCTGCGGCTGCACGAGGCAGCCGACGGGCCGCTGGCACGAATTCGCGTGCCCGGCGGTCGTCTCGGTCCCGCCCAGGTGCAGGCACTGGCCGAGGCCGCGCGCGAGCTGGCGGACGGGAACATCGAGCTCACCTCCCGGGGCAACGTCCAATTGCGCCGGGTGCACGACGCCGGGGCGCTGACCGACCGGCTCACGGCCGCCGGCCTGCTGCCGAGCAACACCCACGAACGGGTGCGCAACGTCATCGCCTCGCCGCTGTCCGGCCGGATCGGCGGCCTGGCGGATGTGCACCCGTTGGTTGCCGCGCTCGACACCGGCCTGCGCGCGGCGCCGCGGCTGGCCGGCCTGCCCGGCCGGGTGCTGTTCACCCTCGACGACGGACGCGGCGATGTCAGTGGGCTCGGCCCCGACATCGGGATACACGCGGCCGGGACGGACGAGTTCGCGCTGCTGCTCGCGGGCGGCGACAGCGGCCTGCGGCTCTCCGCCGCCGACGCGGTCGACATCATGCTCGCCGCCGCGCACGCCTTCCTGGACCTGCGCGGCGACGACGCGGGCCGGTGGCGGTTGCACGAGATCGAACACGGCGCCGAACGCGTCGTCGATCGCCTCGGCTTGTCCCCGACCGCCGAAAAACTCGAATTCTCGACCGCACAGAACGTTCCGATCGGATGGCTGGAGCAGGACAACGGATCGGTCGCGCTGGGCGCCGGCGTGCGCCTGGGCTCGCTGCCCGCCCGCATCGCTGAGTTCCTCGCCGCAGTGGATCGACCGATTCTCCTCACGCCGTGGCGCAGCCTGGTGATCACCGACCTGCCGGAGTGGGCGGCCGAACAGGTGGTACGCGTGCTGGCGCCGATGGGGTTGATCTTCGACGCCGACTCGCCGTGGCTGCTGGTCAGCGCTTGCGCCGGACAGCCCGGCTGCGCGAAATCGCATACCGACGTACGGGCCGATGCCGTCGGCGCGATCGACACCGGCCGGGTGCTACCCGGGGCAGCCGATCCGGTCGACGTGCCGCGGACGATGTCCGCGACCGACGTCACGGTGGCCGGGCGTCAGCACTGGTCGGGGTGCGATCGCCGGTGCGGCCGCCCGCAGGGCGAGGTCACCGATATCGTCGCGACCGACCAGGGTTATCGCATCGACTGACCCTCCGGAGGCACCGGGCGGTCACCTGCCATGGATTTCGAGCGTGCAGCACTTGACGGAGCCACCGGCCTTGAGCAACTCGGACATCTCGATCCCGACCGGATGGTAGCCACGGGCGCGCAAAGCTTCGCTGAGATCGGTGGCCGCGCTGCTGAGGAAGACGTGGAAACCGTCGCAGACGCCGTTGAGCCCGAGCACCGCCGCGTCCGCGTCGGTGGCCACGATCGCGTCGGGATAGAGCGCGGCGAGCACCGCGCGCGACGCAGGACTGAAGGCGGGCGGGTAGTAGGCGATGGTTTCGGCGTCCAGCGCGAGCAGCACCGTGTCCAGGTGGTAGAAGCGCGGATCGACCAGTTCCAGCGATATCACGGGCAGCCCGAAGTGGCGCGACACCTCCTCGTGCGCGGCGAGCGAGCTGCGGAACCCCGTTCCGGCCAACAGCCGGTCGCCGACCAGGAGGAAGTCGCCTTCGCCTTCGTTGAATTCCGCGGCGGCCAGCAGATTCGGCAAGCCGTATCGAGCGAACCAGGCGTGGTAGGCCGGGCCTTCCGCGGCGCGCTCCGGGTGGGTGAAGCGGGCCGACATGGCGCGGTCGCCGACGATCAGCCCGCCGTTGGCGGCGAACACCATGTCGGGCAGGCCCGCGATGCCGGGTACCACCTCCACGGTGTGTCCGTGTTGCGCGTAGACGGCGCGCAACGTGTCCCACTGCTCGAGGGCCAGCGAGCGGTCGACGGGTTCGGCGGGATTCATCCAGGGATTGATGGCGTAGGCGACCTCGAAGTAATCGGGACGGCACATCACGAACCGGCGCGGCGACGAACGGCGGGCGACGGACTCGACGGGGAGGGTGGCTACAGACGTCAACGGAACTCCCGGTGTGAGCGTGAATTTTCAGTGATATGACAGTAAATCGCCTAGCATTGCGCCAGAAATGGCGATTCATTGCGTATATCCGGCTCCAGCCATCGATTCATTGCTTCGATTCGGAGAAGGTGTGACGTGGACGACCTCGATCGGCGCATTCTCGAACAACTGCTGAAGAACGCCCGTGCTTCGTTCCAAGAGATCGGTGGCGCGGTCGGGTTGTCCGCGCCCGCGGTGAAACGGCGGGTCGATCGGCTGGTCGCGGGCAAGCAGATCACCGGGTTCACCGCGCTGGTCAATCCCGCGGCGCTGGGCTGGAAGACCGAGGCGTACGTCGAGGTGTACTACCGCGACAACATCTCCCCGGCCGAACTCAAACGCAGTCTGGAACCGATCCCGCAGGTGGTCGGTGTCTGGACCATCGCGGGCGAGGCCGACGCGCTGGTGCACGTGATGGCGACCGACATGGCCGAGATCGAGGTGACCGTGGAACGGATCCGGGAGAACGCGCGGGTCGGGCGTACCCGCAGCGCCATCGTCATGTCCCGGATTCTGGAGCGCCCGCGCACCTGATCCGGCTGCGGCCTCCCGCGCTGGTAGCCGGTGCCCGGCCCGGAATGCGAAGCGCCCGACCCGGACCGATCTGTCCGGACCCGCACCCATAGGGTGGACCGCATGTCCGACGTACGTGCCAGCTACCTCACCGACGGGGCCGAGATCTACCGTCGCTCGTTCGCGACGATTCGCGCCGAGGCCGATCTCAGCGGATTCCCGCCGGATGTGGCGCAGGTGGTCGTGCGGATGATCCACGGCTGCGGTCAGGTGGATCTCGCCACGGACATCGCCTTCTCCCCCGGTGTGGTCGCCTCGGCGCGGGCGGCGCTGCGCGCGGGCGCGCCGATTCTCTGTGACGCGACCATGGTCGCCTCGGGTGTGACCAGGAAACGACTGCCGGCGGGTAACGAGGTCGTCTGCACCCTCGCCGATCCGCGCGTGCCGGAGCTGGCCGCGGCCGCGGGCACCACTCGCTCCGCCGCGGCGCTCGACCTGTGGCGCGACCGTCTCGACGGCGCCGTCGTCGCGATCGGCAACGCGCCGACGGCACTGTTCCATCTGCTCGACCTACTCGACGCGGGAGCGCCCCGGCCCGCCGCCGTACTCGGCATCCCGGTCGGATTCGTCGGCGCGGCCGAATCCAAAGACGCCCTGATCGATTTCGGCGGCGTCGAGTACCTCACGGTACGCGGTAGGCGCGGCGGCAGCGCCATCACCGCGTCCGCGTTGAACGCGATTGCGAGCGAACAGGAATGAGCACTGCGGGCAAGCTGTGGGGCGTCGGGCTCGGACCGGGCGATCCCGAGTTGGTGACGGTCAAAGCGGCGAACGTGATCGGCGCTGCCGACGTCATCGCGTTCCACAGTGCGCGCCACGGCCGCAGCATCTCCCGCCGTATCGCGGCACCGTACATGCGCCCCGGCCAACTGGAAGAGCATCTGGTCTACCCGGTGACCACCGAGACCACCGACCATCCAGGCGGTTACCAGGGTGCGATCGATGAGTTCTACGAACAGGCCGCCGAGCGGCTGGCCGGCCACCTCGCCGCGGGCCGGTCGGTCGCGTTGCTCGCCGCGGGCGACCCGTTGTTCTACAGCTCGTACATGCACATGCACCGGCGGCTGGCCGACCGGTTCGACGCCGAGATAATCCCGGGCATCACCTCCGTGAGCGCGGCATCGGCGGCGCTGGGGACGCCGCTGGTCGAGGGCGAGCAGGTGCTCACCGTGCTGCCGGGCACGATGCCGGTCGAGGAGCTCACCCGGCGGCTGCGCACGACCGACGCGGCCGCGATCATGAAACTGGGACGCACCTACCCCGATGTGCGCCGAGCGCTCTCGGATTCCGGACGACTCGCCGGCGCGTATTACGTCGAACGCGCGAGCACCACCCAGCAGCGCGTGCTGCACGCCGGTGCGGTGGACGACGCGGAGGTGCCCTACTTCGCCATCACCCTCGTGCCGGGTCCCGAGCCGACCACGCCGTTGCCCCGCCTCGAAGCGGAGATGGTGGCGGCTCAGCGGGTCGCCGACGCGGGGACGACCGCGGGCGTCGGTGAGGTCGTGGTGGTGGGACTCGGTCCCGGCGCGCCGGAGTGGACCACCGACGAAGTACGCGCGGCGTTGACCGACGCCACCGATCTGGTCGGCTACACCACCTATCTGAACCGGGTACCCGAGCGCCCGGGGCAGCGTCGGCATGCCAGCGACAACCGGGTCGAGTCCGAGCGCGCGGCGATGGCCTTGGATCTGGCCAAGCGCGGCGCGCGGGTCGCGGTCGTCTCCTCGGGAGATCCCGGGGTGTTCGCGATGGCGGCGGCGGTGCTGGAGGAATCCGGCGACCCGCAGTGGAGTGGAGTGCCGGTACGCGTGCTGCCCGGTCTCACCGCGGCCAACGCGGTGGCCAGCCGGGTGGGCGCACCACTCGGGCACGATTACGCGATGATCTCGCTCTCCGATCGGCTCAAGCCGTGGGAGGTCGTGGCACAGCGTCTCGCCGCTGTGGCGGCGGCCGATATGGCGATCGCGGTCTACAACCCGGCGTCCGCGCAGCGCACCTGGCAGGTGGGCGCGATGCGGGATCTGCTGCTGGAGCATCGCAAGCCGGACACACCCGTCGTCGTCGGGCGCGACGTCGGTGGGCCCACCGAATCCGTCCGGGTGGTTTCGCTCGGCGATCTCGACCCCGACGAGGTGGACATGCGTACGCTGCTGATCATCGGCGCGTCCACCACCACGGCGCGCGAAACCGGCGCGGGCATCCGGGTCTACACCTCCCGCCGCTACGATCGCGCACGCGACGCGGCCGCCGACGGCGCGTAAGATCGCCTGACGCACCGAAGATCGGAGGGACCTTGGCCGCGACACTGCCGGAGCTGACGCTGCGTGCTCGCGCCTTGGAGGCCAGGGCCACCGCAAGCGAACAAGCGCTCGACGAGCAGGGCGAGGTCCTCAATGAACTCGCGGCACTGACCAGAAAGGCCCTCGACGGCATCGGCCGGATCGACCGGCGCGCGGAGACCGCCGGGGAAGCCGTCGGCGAGCTTCGCCGGGATGTCGGAAATCTGCGCGAGAATGTGGGCGAACTCAACCGCAGGGTCACCGTGCTCGAACAAGGACAAGTCCGGCTGGAACAAGGTCAGGCCGCGCTGGCCCGCAGCCAGGCGCAGCTCGAACAGGGCCAGGCGCGACTGGAGCAGGGGATGGCGCAGGTGCTCGCCCGGCTCGACAAGTTGACCGGCGACGCCTGACCCGCCCCTTTCCGGTAACATTCCACTATGGAATGTTGAGAGCGAAGGGAGCAGTCGTTGACCAACACCGCGACCAAGCGCAAACCACTGAACTCGACGGCGGCGTCGTTGCTCGGATTTCTACACGAAGGCCCCATGTCGGGGTGGGATCTGGTGACCGAGGCCCAAAATCGGATCGGCGACTTCTGGACGATCACGCAGAGCCAGGTCTATCGGGAGCTCGCCACGATGGACGCGGCGGGACTCGTCGAGAAGGGCGAGACCGGAGCCAGGGAACGCACGCCCTATCAGATCACCGACGCGGGGCGAGAAGCGTTCCTCGAATGGGTCGCCCGCGATCCGGGCGGGGAGACCATCCGGGTGCCGTTGCTGCTCACGCTCTCCTTCGGAGAGCACCTCGATCGCGGCCGGCTCGACGGCATCGTCGCGGCCAACCGGGAGATCCATCAGGCGCGGCTCACACGGTATCTCGCCGAAGATCCGGCCGGAAAGCCGACATTCGCCCGCGCCACACTCGATTTCGGGATCCGCTACGAGCGGGCGGTGCTGGAGTGGTTCGACCATCTGCCGGAACTGCTCGACAGCTGAACACTGCGGCACACCCGGCTTCAAGAATGCCGAGTTCGCCTGTCGCGCAACCATTTCAGCGCCTGCTCGGATGTTTCCACGACCGGCGCGCCCTCGGGCAGCGGCGGACGGTCCACCACGACAACCGGGATCCCGGCCGCACGGGCGGCGGCGAGTTTGGCTTCGGTCTGCTCACCGCCGCTGTCCTTGGTGACGAGCACGTCGATCCGGTGCTCGGTGAGCAAACGCGTTTCGTCCTCGAACGCGAACGGCCCACGGGCCAGGAGCAGTTCGTGCCGCGGCGGCAGCGCGCCTTCCGGCGGGTCGATGGCCCGGATCAGGAACCATTGCAGGCCCGATCCCGCGAACGCGTCGACGCCCTGCCTGCCGATGGTCAGGAAGACTCGCTCGCCGAGAGCGGCCGTTTCCCTCGCCGCGGCGCGAAGATCGGGTACCCGCACCCACTGGTCCCCCGTCCGCTCCACCCACCTGGGCCGTCGCAGGTGTACCAGCGGCACGCCCGAAACACGCGCGGCCGACGCCGCGTTGACGCTGATGGCCGCGGCGAAGGGGTGGGTCGCATCCACGATCGCCGCCGTGTCGTTGGCCGCGAGCCAGGCGCGCAGCCCCTCGGCGCCGCCGAAACCGCCGACGCGGACCGCGCCCTCCGGCAGCAAGGGTGCGCGCACACGACCGGCGAGCGAGGAGACGATCTCGAATCCTCGCTCGCCGGAAGCGAGATGGGCCAACTCCCGCGCTTCCCGGGTGCTGTCTCTTATACAC
>NZ_JBHVDM010000124.1:0-17380 GCF_042802775.1 Nocardia sp. NPDC057455
CTCTACCACCTGGACAAGATCCGGTCAGATACCGGGTCCGGCGACGTAGGTGAAGGCGCCGACGCCGGTGACGCTGCCCCCGCTGGTGGTGACCACGACATCGACCGCACCGGCGGTTCCCGGTGGGGTGACCGCGGCCAGCGAGGTGTCGGAGATGACCGAGAACGGTGCCGCGACACCGTCGAACGTGACCGACTGGGTGGTGGTCAACTCGGTGCCGGGGATGGTCACCGCGGTGCCGCCGGAGGTCGGACCCGAAGCCGGGGACGGGCTCCCGATGGTCGGTGCGTCGACGTAGGTGTAGGACAGGCCGTTGTTGGTGCCGCCGGCGGTGGTGACGCTGACACTCACCGCCCCGGCCGCCGCGCCCGCGGGCACGGTCACGGTCAACGTGCTGTCATTGACCACCGTCGGGGTCGCGGCGTTCGCGCCGAAATTCACCGCGGTGGCCGTGGACAGACCGGTACCGGTGATGGTGACCGAGTTACCGCCCGCCGTCACACCCGACACCGCGGAAAGGGCGGACTTGAACGGCGCCCCGACGTAGAAGAACGACAACGGGTTGCTGGTCCCTCCCGCGGTGGTCACGGTCACCGGCACCGTGCCCGAGCCGGATGGGGAGGTGACGGTGACCGAGGTCGGCGTGTTGGCGGTGATGGTGGCCAGCTTGGAACCGAAACGCACCGCGGTGGCACCAGCGAGGTTCGTGCCGGTGATGGTGACAGTTGTCCCGCCTCCGGTCGAGCCCTGGTTGGGAGAAATAGGCATGACACTGCCTCCTTGTCGATGCGGCACCCGATGGCTGGTCGGATTGTGTTGCGGGCCCGCTTATTCCATTAACACCCAGCAACCCCCGCCGTAGTAGCCCTCAACCGGTCCGATTTCGTCCGTTCTCAGATCCCCGCACGGGGACACCGAAAACGTGGACTGTGGTGCCCATTCGGTGGGCGCCCGGCCCCGGTCGGGGTTGGGCCCGCGTGTGGTGGAGGTTTGGACAATGAAGACCCGCCTTCGATGAACTACGATTGCGACGTTGAACGGGTCAGGCCATCACCGTGTGAATGTGTGGATTACGGGGAAGATCTGGCACAACTTTCGTGATTTCGTAGGCGGGTTGCTCAGTCGCTCAGGAGGATTCGCTTCCGGAGTAGGTCTGGTTTCGCGCGCCCGAACATTCGGCGTTTGATCATCTTGATGCGGTTGACGTGCCTTTCGACCGGACCGCTGCTCCAGGGCAGTGACAGGCCGGCGGTGACTGCATCGAGGTCACGACGGAGGCCGCGGACGAACGAGTGCAGGGCGGGCAGATCGTCGGCATCGACGGCGGCCATCCATCGCTCCAGCTCACGGCCACGAAGGTGGACCATCATCGTCGCGAAAGCCCGGACGTGACCGACCGAGGCGGAGGGTTCGGCGCTCATAGCGAGGATCATGTCGAGCCGCTGAGCTTCTCTGCACCATGACCGGCACAAGCCACGACGAGGTGCTGGGTTTGTCAGGCGCTGCGCAGCCGAATTCTTCGGGTCGCGTCGAGATGTCGGTCGACGGTGAACTGGGCGGTGGTGCCGACGACGGGGGGCGTGCCGGACCAGGACAGGCCGGACCAGAGGCCATCGAATGCGACGAAGTATTCGCGGTTGCTGGGGAAGACGTCGGTGATCTCGGCGGTGACTGGGGAGCCGACGGGGTGGCGGTTCTTGGCGGCGCACCATTCGGACTCGCTCATGACGGGAAACCTTGTTGTGCTCGATCGGAAGGCGGGATCGAGAGGCCAGAGGCGAACCTGGCCGCGCGTGTGCTGGAGGACCTCGAACTCGGTCACTGTGCCGACAGCCGGCCATTGGTCGGCGGAAAACGGCAGATGCAGGATGTCGACGAATCCGGTAGGTGGATGGCGCAAGTCGACGAACAGTCCGACGACGCCGGGTCGCGGAATCAGCGTGACCACTCCGGTCACATGGTCGCCGATCGGATAAAGGCTGTGAGCGGCGTTGAGTTCCTCTTCGAGTTGGCGGTCAGGTTCGATCATCGTTGGACTATTTCAACGATCACTTCTGCTGGTTGTCAATGGTCAGAACTTGGTGGGAGATCAGTCCCGACCATTGCCCACGGTGCATTCGCAGTGCTGGCAACTGGTCGAAGGCATACGAAGCGATTTCGTGCCCGCACCGGTGTCCTGTGGCGGGATGTGCCGGAGCGGTATGGGCACTGGGCCGACGCTGTCGAGTGCGGCATTGATCGCCTCAAAAGGGACCGTGCAGTGGCTACGAGATACGACAGGCTCACGGTCCGCTACGAGGCCACTGTCGTCATAGCGGCTGTCAACGAGTGGCGCCATTGGCAGGAAAAGTGGACCACCAGCGGAGTTCAGGTAGTTCGGGGGTTGATGGTGTGTTCGGTGAACTGGCCACAGGAGCGGAAACCCAGGCGGCGGTAGACAGGCTCACCGTCGGCGGACGCCTGCAGGACCGCGATGCGGTGGTCTCGGTCGCGGGCCGTGCGGAGTGCCGCGAGCGTGATAGCACCGCCGTAGCCACGCCGGCGGTGGGCGGCCAGGGTGCAGATGTTGTAGATCCCAGCGAGCCCCGCGTGATGAAACACTTCGGCCGAACAGACCGGACGGCCCCCCACGTAGCCGACCAAATACCGGGCCGGGCAGTGCGTGGCCAGGGCTTGCGGGGTGGCCTGGGCGAAGAAGCGGCGGACGGTGTCAGCAGGCGGGTCCCAGTTCGCAGCGAGAACCGCGGCGTAGTCGGCGAGCTGTTCGGACGTGTCTACCGTCTGGATGTCCAGTCCTTGGACGGCGGGTAGTGGGAGGGTGTCGTCCAACTCAGCCCACATGGCCGTCTCGCGTTCGGACGCCGGCAGACCTGCCGCGGTCAGGAAGGCGGTGAGGTGCACTGGTGTCGAGGCAGGCCCCACCCACCAGGAGAAACGGCGGCCGGTGCGAGCCAGCGTCCGAGCAGTCTCGGTGATACGTGCCGGTGCGGTGTCGGCGGCGAAGCGAGCCGCGGCAACAATATTGAAAGTGTCGTCGTCCAGGCCGCTGTCGGCGACCAAGAGGTCACCACGCTCTGTGACGGCCGCACCGGTCATGCCCCGATGCAGGTGGCAGGCATGCTCCGCCAGATTCCGTTCCATCCTGTCCATCAAGTCGGCTTCATCAAGAAAATGAGCACTCACAGCGAATAATTCCAGCATGGCCGGGCGAAGGTCGCACGTGATTTCGGATCGCCCGCCGAAGGTATCCCGCTGGTGACCAGCACATTCGATACGCGCCCTGACCGCGATCGGGTTGACCGGTGCGCCGCGTACTGGTCCGCACCGGCCAGCCACCCGCACACGAAGGGAAGGCTGGGGTGACTACGCGGGCGGGGCGGCGCCGGGATTGGCGTTCACCTCGGTGCGGTCGAGCGTGACCGCCGGTGTCTCGGCGGAGCTGGTGGCGGATCGGACGCTGCTGCGTCCGGCGATCGAGGAGATACTGCGCTATATCGCCCATCCGGGCGATGCGGCGCACCGCCACCACCGACGTCGAGCCGCACGGTTTTCCTTGCGGCGCAGCTCGCTCAGCTCCTGGAATCAGGCGAACATCTCGGCGCGGGCGCGCTCCTTCTCGTCCGCCCCGCGCATGTACTCCGCTGTAGTACTCGGGATCGTCGTGCCGGTTGGGCAATTGCTCGTGCTCGTACCGATTTCCTGGACACATCCGCTGTTGAAGGTTTTGGTGGTGCAGAGGATCGTCATCGTCGTCGGCAATCTGCGTGACATGCTGCGCGTCAGTCCGGCAGCCAGTGCAGCTCGTGTGCCAGGGTTTTGGCGACGGTACGGATTCGGCGGTGTAGTGGTGACTGCACGCGCGGGAGGACCAGGTGGATGGTCAAGGTGGGTGCGCCCCGCAGCGGTCGCCACGTGAGACCGGCCGGTTGTGTCGTTACCGCGACTTCACCGGCCGGGGCGAGGGTGAGCCCGTCGCGCAGGTCGCGCTGAGACATGTCGAAAGAGACTGCGGGCGTGTGGAATCGGGGGATCGGCCGGGTGTTGCGGAACAGTGCGGACAGCTGATCGTGGATCACGGGATTGGCCGTACGGTCGGGGAGTCGCAGCGGATACGCGGCCGCATCGGCGATTTCGATCTCCGGATGTTCGGCCAGCGGATGATGCTGTGCCAATTGGACCCCGACGCGCACACGCCGCAGCAGGAACCGGCGCACGCCACGACCCGGCTGTTCACCGCGGGTGATCCCCGCATCGATGCGGCCGTCGGCGACCGCGGGGGAGATCTCCGGTGTCGCCATCGGGACCGCGCCGACCTCGAGTCCCGGGCTGCTGCGAATGAGCCTGTCCACCAGAGCCGGTGCCGTCTCGGCCCCCGCGCTGAGGCTGTATCCGATGCGCAGCGTGCCCAGTTCACCGGCCCCCGCATTCCGGGCGGTGTCCCATGCCCGGTCCAGCGCCGCCAGCGCGGGCGGCGCGGACTCCGCCAAAGCCGCACCGGCCGTGGTCAATACGACGCTACGCGTGTTACGAACCAGCAGGCTCGTACCGAGTTCCGCCTCCAATCGGCGAACCCGGGCACTGAGTGCCGGCTGCGCGATACCGATCCGTGTGGCCGCGCGGGTGAAGTTCAACTCCTGCGCCAGCACCAGAAAGTACCGCAGGCTCACCGTATCCGGCGCCACATGCTCTCCCTGCCGATTGATAACGATCCGTTCTGAGTCTATCGCGTCCCGGTCTTTCCCTCGACCACATATCAAGCCCTAACCTGCGCATATGACGATTCAACCGACCGCGGTAGATGCAGAAGGCAGTCATGCATAAATTGGTGGTCCTCTATCCCAAGCCCGCCGACCCTGACCACTTCCGCGAGTACTACGTGAACAACCACCTTCCGCTGGTCATGAATTGGCCCGGCCTGCTTGCGTGGCGCTACAGCTTCGACGTGGCGGCGACCAACGGAGAACCCCCGTATTTCGCGGTCTTCGAAGCCGACTTCACTGACGCCGCCGCCATGGCCGCGGCGCGGGCGTCGTCGCACGGCCAGCGGGCGGCCGCCGATGTCGTCAACTACGCCACCGGCGGTGTGGTCGTCATCGACTATCCGGTGCAGGACGGCACCAGCTGAGGCAGGACGGCACGCTCCGGGACGCGTTCGGCCGGCCGATGCGGCCAGGTCCGGCTATCGGCGGAACGCCGTTCCCGGTTGCCTGTCGCTGTCTGGGCCCTTAGCGACCTGCAGATTCCTCGTCTTCAGTTGTATGCCGAGCCATGGAATGCCGCGTCCCAGAAGACGGCTGAGCGGGTGGGCTTCCAGCGTGAGGGCCTGCTTCGCGGTTGGCAGCAGGTGGGTGAAGAGCGTCGAGACATGATCATGTATTCGATGCTGGGTGTTTATCTGTCCTCTCTGTCCGCTGGCTGACTTCGGCGGCGTAGGTGGCCCAGTCGCCGGCGGAGATCTGTTGCCGGCGGACGGCGGAGTTCACGCTGATACCGAGTGTTCGGGCGAGGATGGCGGCGGGGATCTCTGTGGCGAGCTGGAACAGCGCGGTGCTGCGGGCCTGGCTGGGGCGGATGCCGAGCCTGCGGCCTCGATACTGGCGACATCGGAAGAGTCGGCAGTCATGACAGATCACCTCCGAGTACTTCGAGGACACTGCGGGCGACCATGTCGTCGAGCGAATACATCGGGACGAGAAGCAGCGACGGCGTAGCGGTGGGGGCAACTATCAGCACGCGGGTGCCGATCTCGGCGCCCACGAGGTGCCGCAGTTCCGCGGGCAATCGAAGGTGGCCCTTCCGCGTCACCGCGGCCGAGCCGTTCGCGCGGGAGGACAGGACGGCGACTCCGCCGCTGATACGCCAGCCGAGGCGATCACCCGGCTCCCAGCCCCGTGAGGCGACCATCTCACGGTCCATGATCTGGCCATGAGTATCGACCGGACGCAACGAGTACCCGGCCGCGTTCGGGCGATGGCGGCGCATAGGGGCGAGCGGCAGCTCGACCATCTCTCCTGCCGTGGCTCCGGAATGCGTGACGGCGTGGCCGAGGCTTGCTGACCTGTGGGGAATCACCGGCGGGACAGTTCTCGTCATATGCCGCGCCTCCAGCCGCGCAGGGGCCCCGATGGGGCTATGGTGCCAATGTGCTGTTCTATCCGGGTTCAAAGGGGGAATTCGCCCCATGAGCGGGTCAGATCACGTCTTCTATCCCTGGAGCGCACAGGCCGAGTTGAACCCGGCCCCGATCACCGGGGCGTTCGGCTCGTATTTCTGGGACGACACGGGCAAGCGCTACCTGGACTTCTCCTCGCAGCTGGTCAACGTGAACATCGGCCACCAGCACCCGGATATCGTCGCCGCGATCGTCGCCCAAGCGCAGCGGTTGGCGACGATCTCGCCGACGGTCGCCAACGACGTACGCAGCGAACTGGCGCGGCTGATCGTCGAGCGGGCTCCGGGCGAGCTGACCCGCATTCTGTTCACCACGGGCGGCGCGGAAGCCGTCGAACACGCGGTGCGCTTGGCGCGAAGCTACACCGGGCGCACGAAAATGCTCGCGGCCTACCGCTCCTACCACGGCGGCACAGGTGTGGCGATCGGCCTGACCGGTGAACCGCGGCGCTGGGGCGCGGAGCCGACCAACGTCGACGTGGTGCGGTTCTTCGGGCCCTACCCCTACCGATCTCCGTGGGGTACGACGAGTCCCGAGCAGGAGACGGCTGCCGCACTGGCGCACCTGCGGCAGGTGATCGAGCTGGAGGGACCGCAGCACATCGCGGGGCTGATCCTGGAGACGGTGGTCGGCACCAACGGTGTGCTCGTCCCTCCGCCCGGTTACCTCGCCGGTGTGCGGGCGCTGTGCGACGAGTTCGGCATCGTCTACATCGCAGACGAGGTGATGGTCGGGTTCGGCCGGGTGGGTGAATGGTTCGCGGTGCAGGCGTTCGGCGTCGAGCCGGACATCATCACCTTCGCCAAGGGGGTGAACTCCGGCTACGTTCCGCTCGGGGGCGTGCTCATGGCCGAACGCATCGCGCAGCGCTACGACCATGTGGCGTATCCGGGCGGTCTCACCTATGCGGGGCACCCATTGGCCTGCGCGGCGGGCGTCGCTTCGATCGCGGTGTTCGAACGTGAGGGGATTCTGGATCACGTACGGGCGGTGGGCGCGGATGTGCTCGGAAAAGGCCTGCGCGAGCTGGCCGGTCGTCATCCGAGCGTCGGCGAGGTCCGGGGCTTGGGGTTCTTCTGGGCGCTGGAACTGGTCCGGGATCAGCGCAGCGGTGAGCCGCTGATCCCGTTCGCCGCGACGGGCGCGGACGCCGAACCGATGCTCGCGGTCACCGCGGCGGCCAAGGCGCGCGGCTTGTGGCCGTTCAACGCGGGCAACCGTTTCCAGATCGCGCCGCCGCTCACCACGACGGCCGACGAACTGCGGACCGGCCTGGAGATCGTCGACGAAGTGCTCGACGTCGCCGACGGTTACGTCCGCGCGCACTGACCCGTCCGCTCAGTGCGGCGTCAGTTCCACCACGACGCCGCCCTGCTGCCAGGTCTGGTAGATGTCGGCCTTGGAGGGCGAACCGTCCGCGGTGAAGCCGATGCCGTTGTATTTCGCGTTCTGCTTGTTGTCCCGCGCGACGATCTCGTAGAGCCGGAGCACGTCGGTCTCGCCGCTGTGCACCACCGGGTCGAAGGTGCGCGGCTCGCCGCCGAAGGAAGCCCGCACGGGATCGCCCGCCCGCAGATTCTTGACCCACGGACGCAGGGCGGTGCCGATCAGCAGGCTGTCACCGTGCCGGGTGTAGGCCAGGGGTACGTCGTAGACCTTCCCCGACTTGCGCCCGACGACGTGCAGAACCATCAGCCGCTTGCCGACGACGCCGGATATGCCCGGCACGCGCAGCAGCGTCCGCACGACCCGATTCATCAAGGCCTGGTACGACGGGATGGGTTCGGGGCCGGACGTAGTGGGTGTGCCGTAAGGGTTTTCGGACGATGCGTGCTCACTCATGCTCCCAGTATCGAAGCACATGCCGCGGTTGGCGGGGCGATGTCCGAGATCCGCGAGCGGGCACCGGACGGCGGCGGTGCGCGCCCTCGGTACCCTGCGTGCATGACTTCCGGGCAGACAGAGATCTGGCACAACCCGCGGTGCAGCAAGAGCCGCAACGCCACGGCGTTCCTGGACGAGGCCGGCGTGGACTACACCGTGCGGAAATATCTGGATCAGCCGCCGACGGCCGCCGAGTTGCGTGAGGTGCTGCGGCGGCTGGGTGCCGAGCCGTGGGACATCACCCGCACCGGCGAGCAGGTCGCCAAGGATCTCGGCATGGCGAGCTGGGCGCGGACCGCCGCGGACCGCGACCGCTGGATCGGCGCGCTGGTCGAGCATCCGGGCCTGATCCAGCGCCCGATCGTGCTGACCGCCGACGGCGGGGCCGCGGTGGCCCGCGACGACGCCGCGCTGCGCGACCTGCTCTGACGACCAGGGCCGCGCGATGGCGCGTCCGGTCCCGCGGGCACCGGTCCGGCGGGCATTGCGGCCGCCCGCGGCGCCGTTCTCGGCGGTAGGGTCGGCTGACATGAAGGTACAACTGCGCCACAGCCCGGCCGCCGCCATCGCGCGGTGCTTTCTCGCGGGCGGCGAGCCGATGCGGGTCGAGAGCGGCGCCATGGTGGCCCACTCGGCGGGAGTCATGTTGCAGGCCAAGGCCGAGGGCGGCATCCTGGCCGGGTTGAAGCGGTCGGTGCTGGCCGGGGAATCGTTCTTCGTCTCGACTTTCACCGCGCCGCCGGAGGGCGGGTGGGTCGACGTGGCGCCCGCGCTGCCCGGTGACGTGCTCAATCTGCAGATCACCCCGGACCGGCCGTTCTTCATCAGCCGCGGGGGCTGGATCGCCAACTCGCACGGCGTGCAGGTGGAAAGCAAATGGGGCGGCTTCGCCAATCTGTTCGGCGGCGAAGGCGGGTTCGGTCTGCGCGCGCACGGTGAAGGCGAGATCGTGGTGGGTGTGTTCGGTGCGATCGATGTGATCGATCTGCAGCCGGGCGAGCCGATCACGATCGACACCGGGCACGTGGTCGCCTACGACCTGGCGATGAATTTCACCATCCGCCGGGCCGTTTCGGGTCGATCCATCCAGTCGTTGAAGTCCGGTGAAGGCTTGGTCTTCGACTTCACCGGCCCCGGCCGGGTGCTGCTGCAGACGCGCAATCCCGGCGCGTTCGCCGCTTGGGCCGGATCGGCCGCGTCCTCCAGCTGATCCCGGTCGTTCTGCGGCTACCCGGCGCTCGCCAGCAGGTCCGTGATCAGCAGGCGGGTGTCGGGGACGAACGGCCAGTCCGGATCGGCCAGGCGCGCGCGCAACTCGGTGTCGGTCCACCACCATCCATCGGCGATCTCGTCGGGTTGGTGACGGACGGGCCCGTCGTAGCGCAGTTCGTACGCGAACAGGTGGCAGCGCATCGGCCTGCCGTCCCATTCGCCGTCCCAGGAGACCTTTGCCAGTGGTTCCGGGGACAGCTCGGCGGGATCCGGCGTGACGCCCAATTCCTCGGCCAATTCCCGCAGGGCGGTCTCGCGCGGCGCTTCGCCCGGCGCGACGACACCACCGGCCAAGCAGTCGTGCATGCTCGCGAAGACGAGCTTGGTGCCGGTGCGACGGTGCACATAGAGGCGTTCGCCGTCACCGGATCGCAGCAGCACACCGGCACTGGCGTGCCACAATCCGTCGCGATAGACCGTGGCCCGCTCGGCGGCGCCGACGGGGTTACCCGCCCGATCGTAGACCGCGATCGGTTCGGCGCTCGGATCTCCGGCGTGGGACGACCCGCGATGCGGTGGAGCGGACATGGGTCGAGAGTAACGTGAACACCGCACGCCACAGGGAGAGAGGATCGCCGCCCATGGTGCTTCCGCACGCACTGGCGAATTTCAACCGGCATGTCACCAATCCGACCGCGGGCCTGGTCGCGGGCCGCGCGCCCGGCTTCGGCATCGTGCTGCACAAGGGCCGGAGATCGGGACGGTCCTACCGCACCCCGGTCATGGTCTTCGAGCAGGACGGCGCCTACCGAATCGCGCTGACGTACGGCCGGAATGTCGACTGGGTCAAGAACATCGGCGCGGCAGAGGGATTCGCGCTGGAGACCCGCGGTCACGTGGTCGAATTGACCGATCCGGTGGTGCGGCACGACCCGTCCGTGGCATGGGCGCCGGTGGGGGTCCGGCAGGTGCTGAAGACGATCTCGGCGGAGTATTACGTCGAGTCCCGTCCGGCGGACTGACCGCGCCGTCGGCCTTCGGTGGTGCTTGGCGAAGCAGACACCACGCAGATGCGGCGACCTGCGATTCTGATCGGCGACGAACTCGTCCGGTGTGTGCGGCGATCGCGGCGACACTTCGGCGCGAGATGGGCTTACGCGTCCGGCACCGATTCGCCGATGCCGCTCAGCACCGAGGGCGGCAGGCCGAAAGTCCGGCGGCAGGTGCGGGTGAGGTCGGCGCCGTCGGAGAAACCGGCGGCGTGCGCGGCGGTGGTCAGGTCGTCCCCGGCGAGGGCGCGGGTCCGCGCGATGTGCAGCCGCAGCCAGACGATGTAGCGGCGCAGGGGGATTCCCATCTGCTCGCTGAACAGGTGGGATAGCCGGGGCGCCGGAATCCCGAGTTGGCGAGCGACGTCCGAGCCGCGCACCGAGCCCGTGCGTACCAGGGCGGGCAGCAGTTGCAGCGCCGCCGTGATCACCGCGTGCCGCTCACCCGCGTCGGATGCGCCGTCCTGCGGCAGCAGATCGTCGACGACCGCGGTGACCTGTGCGGTCAGATCGCCGCTACCGGCCGTGATGCCGAGGGTGCCTGCGCTGTCGGCCCAGCCGTTGAGGTGGGCCCTGCGGTCGGCCGCCGCACCGGCGGCGGTCTCGGGGTCGAGGTAGACGGCCGTGCCGTGCGCGGCGCCCACGTCGATCCGGTGCGGTGCGTCGGTCGGCACGATGACGTGAGTGCCCTGCCTGCGGACGCCGCTGCCGTCCACCACCACGATCGGGGTGCTCGCGGCGACGATCTGCACCGCGTGGTGCGCATGCAACTCCGTCGGACCGATCGATCCGGCGAAAGCCAGGACCCCCGGCCGGAGCAGCGCGACACCCGCCTGCGGTGGTTCGTCCGCTGCGCCCAAAGGCGACATCGAGAAGCCGTTGGTGACCAGAGCCTTCATCATGGGATGCTCCCGGCTGAGACACTCGCGCTGAATCCTGGGAAGAGCGTATCGGTTTCGCGGGGGCGGTATTCCCGATTCCTCCGATTACCGCGGGTCGCCGGGATCGTGCGGGAGGTTCCGCCCACCCGGCCCACAGGTCACCGCACGGCCGCCCCTACGAACGGATTCCGGTATCGATCACGAGTTCGCCGCTCGATTGCCGGCAGTGCAAGACCACCGGTCAGTTCTCGGTCACCTCGACGCCGCGCCAGAACGCGACATAGTCCTTGATCTGCGCCGCCTTGGTCTTCGGCTCCGGGTAGTACCAGGCGGCGTCGGTATTGGAGTCTCCCTCGACCACCACGGTGTAGTAGCTGGCGGTGCCCTTCCACGGGCAGTAGCTGTGCGTGCCGGAGGGCTGGAAGAACTCCGGCCGGATCGAGTCCGGAGGGAAGTAGTGGTTGCCCTCGATGAGGATGGTGTCGTTGCTGGTCGCCAGGACGCGGCCGTGCCATGTTGCCGTTGCCATCTTTCGATTCTGCCCCGCTTTCCCGGGCGGGTGGCGGCCGCACAGGTCGGCACGCGCCCAGGCGGTTATACGGGACGATCGGGCCGCAACGCCGGACGGTGCAGTTCGACGGCCAACGCCACGAGTTCGCTCAGGTGCTCGCCGTCGGATTCGGCGCGCCGCATCGCTTCGGCGACGGGAAAGGTGCGCACCTCGAGAATCTGCTCGCCATCGTCGGGATTGGTCGGCGCCGAGTCGAGCACCACATCGGCGGTGCACCACAGCCACGCCTTGTGCGGATGGGGCTGCCACTCGCGATGCGGTGCGCGGCCATTGCTCGTCGCGTGATGAGCGCCGAACCATCTGATCGGTCCGACCGGGCGCGCTCCCGCCTCCTCGAGCAGTTCGCGGCGCACGCACGCGTCGACCGACTCGCCGCGTTCCCTGGTGCCGCCGGGAAGCAGCCACACGTCGTGATCGTCGCGACAGAGGACGATCTCGTCGCCGACGAAACAGACCACGTGGATATTGGTGACCAGTTCGTCCGACGGGAGTGTGGTGGAGAATCGCACATCCAGATCACCCCATGCCCAGTGGGCGGGGGTGTGCAGCAAGGGGTAGCGGTCGGCGAACGTCACAACACGACGTTAGCGGCCGCCGGGCGCCGTGTCCGCCGGTTCCGTCCGAGTAACGGTCACGACAAGCTCGGCGGCACAGTCGAGTTCAACGCTGTGCCGGCCCGGCCCGGTCACGCCCGCATCCTCCGGTGCGGCGGATGCGGGCGGCGGCGGACTCAGCGTTCTCGGGCCAGTGTCCGGTAGCTCACGTTCCAGAACCACTCCACCGGCCCCCGCTCGAAGCGGCGTAGCCATAGGTGCGCTCCGGTGGCGATGATCAGCGCCACCAGCAGGTAGACGCCGATGGTGAACGGAACGCGGTCGCCGGGTGAGACGCGGGCGGCGAGTCCGAGGCCCCAGCCGTAGCACAGCGCCGATGCCACCAGGTTCTGCAGGATATAGCAGCTGAGCGCGGTGCGGCCGATCTCGGTGAGGCGCCGCCCGGCGAACCCGGCCACGGGACGCCGCAGGTACCACTCGGCGACCGCCGCCAGAATGCCGAGACCGACGAACGGAGCGCTGCCGTAACGGGTGAACAGGATGAGGTCGCCGCCGCCCATTAGACCGACGGCCAAGTCGATCGGCGCCGCGACACCGAACCCGAGGATCATCAGGCGCTGACGGATTCGTCGGCCTTCCTGGCCGAACACCCCGGCGCGGAACAGCCGGGCGCCGGTCAGGAACAGCGCGACCGACATCGCGAAGACGAAGATCGCCTCCACCCGGAACAGCCCGGCGTGGCCGAGCCGGAACAGCGCGAGATCCCAGAACGAGCCCTCCGCGTACGGATTCGGGTCCAACGTGGGACGCGCGGCCGAATTCTGGCGCGGCGCGAACGCCAGAGCCAGTGCGATCAGCGTCAACAGCGACACGTGCACGGCCGCCGCGCCGACCAGCCAGCGCCGCTGCGCCCGCTCACCGGTGGCGAGCACGAACGCGACGACGAGACCGGTCACCGCGTAACCCATCAGGACGTCGAACTCGGCGACGAACACGAAATTCAGCAGACCGTCCAGGAACAGCAGTCCCGCGCGCCAGGGGTACTTGCCCGGCCAGCGCCGCCCGGCTCTCGTCGCGGAGCGCTGCTGGATGGCCAGGCCGATACCGAACATGATGGTGAGCAACCCGAGGAACTTGCCCTGCGCCACCTGTTGGAGCACGCGCTCGGTCCACGTCCACCCGCCGGCCTGCCGGCCCAGGTTCTGCAGGTAGCCGACCAGCCCCTCCGGATCGGTCATGATCCATACGTTGGTGCCGAGGGTGCCCAGGATCGCGATCCCTCGTAGCACGTCCAATGCGACGAGCCGGGTGCGTGGGGGCGGTGCTGGAGGCGCCGCGCGGTGCTGTTCGGGGGTCTCCGCGTGGCGGCCGGCGATCGATTCGGACATGTCCCGACTATCGCGCCGACCTGCGCCGCGACGAGTCCTCCGGAAGTACCACCTGCGGTATGACATTGGACTCCGCCGGTCGCGACCGGTTCGGGCGGGTGCGTCGCATAGGCTCGACAGCATGCAGCGCATCATCGGAATAGAGGTCGAATACGGCATCTCGACCCCGACCGAGCCGTCGGCCAACCCGATCCTCACCTCGACCCAGGCGGTCTTGGCCTACGCCGCGGCCGAGGGCGTGCCGCGCGCGAAGCGCACCCGCTGGGACTATGAGGTGGAGTCGCCGCTGCGCGACGCGCGCGGATTCGACCTGAGCCGGATGAACGGGCCCGCGCCGGTGATCGACGCCGACGAGGTGGGTGCCGCCAACATGATCCTCACCAACGGCGCCCGGCTCTACGTCGACCACGCGCACCCGGAATACTCCGCGCCCGAGGTCACCGACCCGCTGGACGCGGTGATCTGGGACAAGGCAGGCGAGCGGGTGATGGAGGCCGCCGCGCGGCACGCCTCGAGCGTGCCGGGAGCCCCGCGGCTACAGCTGTACAAGAACAACGTCGACGGCAAGGGCGCCTCCTACGGCACCCACGAGAACTATCTGATGAGCCGGGACACCCCGTTCAACCAGATCATTGTCGGGCTCACGCCGTTCTTCGTGTCCCGGCAGGTGGTGTGCGGCTCCGGCCGGGTCGGCATCGGTCAGTCGGGCGACCACGCGGGCTTCCAGCTGTCCCAGCGCTCGGACTACATCGAGGTCGAGGTCGGCCTGGAGACCACGCTCAAGCGGGGCATCATCAACACCCGCGACGAACCGCACGCCGACGCCGACAAGTACCGCAGGCTGCACGTCATCATCGGGGACGCCAACCTGGCCGAGATGTCGACCTACCTCAAGGTCGGCACCACCGCGCTGGTCCTCGACCTGATCGAAGCGGGCGAGGACCTGTCGGATCTGCAACTGGCTCGCCCGGTCACCGCGGTGCACACGATCAGTCATGATCCCACGCTGCGGGCGACCGTCGCGCTCGCCGACGGCCGCGAGCTGACCGGCCTCGCGTTGCAGCGCGTCTACCTGGACCGGGTGATCAAATTCGTCGATCGCACCGGCAACGACGACAAGCGCGTCCAGGACATCATCGAGAACTGGGCGATGGTGCTCGACTTGCTCGAACGCGATCCGATGGAGTGCGCCAACCTGCTCGACTGGCCCGCCAAGCTGCGCCTGCTCGAGGGCATGCGCAGCCGCGAGGGACTCGGCTGGGCGGCCCCCAAACTGCACCTGATGGACCTGCAGTACTCCGACGTGCGCCTGGACAAGGGCCTCTACAACCGCCTGGTCGCCCGCGGCTCGATGAAGCGGCTGATCACCGAGCAACAGGTCCTCGACGCCATGACCAACCCGCCGACCGACACCCGCGCCTACTTCCGCGGCGAATGCCTGCGCCGCTTCGGCGCCGACATCGCGGCGGCCAGCTGGGACTCGGTGATCTTCGACCTGGGCGGCGACTCCCTGGTCCGCATCCCCACCCTGGAACCCCGCCGCGGCACCAAGGCCCACGTCGGCAAGCTCCTCGACGGTGTGACCACGGCCGCCGACCTGGTGCAGCAGCTCACGACGTAGTTTCCGGCAGCGCACGTCCCGGCCGTCCGATGGCTCGGGGCCGCGAACACGCAGCGCCGCAGGTACTGCAAACAAATACCGCCCGCGAACACGCCGCGCCCGCGCGGCCGAGGACACAGCAAAATAGGCACACTGTCGGTGCTGGTAGGTAGTGTTGAGGGACGAGCACGGACATTGCTCATGATCGGGATCGTGCTCACGATGGGTTCCGGTCATGGTGAGGACAGAGGAGGTCGGCTGCCATGGCACAAGAGCAGACCAAGCGCGCCGGGGGTGGCGACGAGGACGAGGGCCCGGACGGTGTGGATGCCGCCGGTCAGGAGCGCCGCGAGAAGCTGGCGGAAGAAACCGACGACCTGCTCGACGAAATCGATGATGTGCTCGAGGAGAACGCCGAGGACTTCGTCCGCGCGTACGTGCAGAAAGGTGGCCAGTGACAGTCGGTGACCCCTCGCGTCTCCACCTGGGGTACGCCCTCTCTTCCTTCTCCGACTACCTCCGCATGCATGCTCCGGACCTGTTGCCTGCCACCAGATTCGGACAAGGTGCCGCCGGAATATCCGGCGGCACTTCCGCGAAGGAGATCGCTCCGCACGGCACCACCATCGTCGCGGTGAGTTACCGCGGCGGTGTGCTGATCGCAGGTGACCGGCGCGCGACGCAGGGGAACCTGCTGGCCAGCCGAGACATCGAGAAGGTCTACATCACCGACAGTTATTCCGCGGCAGGCATCGCAGGCACCGCGGGCATGGCGGTGGAGATGGTGCGGATCTTCGCGGTGGAGTTGGAGCACTACGAGAAACTCGAGGGCGTGCCGCTGACCTTCGACGGCAAGGCCAACAAACTGTCGAAGATGGTGCGCGAGAATCTGCCCGCGGCCTTGCAAGGCCTGGCGGTGGTGCCGATGCTGGTCGGCTACGACCTGGGCGCCACCGACCCGGACAAGGCGGGTCGCATCGTGTCGTTCGATGTGGTGGGTGGACGCAGCGAGGAGCGTTTCGGGTATGCCGCGGTCGGTTCCGGCTCGGTGTTCGCGAAGTCCGCGCTGAAGAAGTTGTACGCCAAGGGAATCGATCAGGAGCGTGCGCTGCGCATCGCCGTCGAGTCGTTGTACGACGCGGCCGACGACGACACCGCGACGGGTGGCCCGGATCTGGTGCGCGGCATCTTCCCGACGGCGATCGCGATCGATGAGGAGGGTGCGGTCGAGGTGACCGAGTCGCGGCTGGCGGAGATCACTCGCGGAATCGTCGCCGACCGCGAGGCCGCCGAAGAAGGGAACGCCTGATCATGACGTTGCCGTACTATGCGTCGGCCGAGCAGATCATGCGCGACAAGACCGAGCTTGCCCGCAAGGGTATCGGTCGGGGGCGCAGCGTAGTGGTGCTGACGTACGAAAAGGGTGTGTTGTTCGTCGCGGAGAATCCGTCCACGACGCTGCACAAGGTGAGTGAGCTCTACGACCGCATCGGGTTCGCCGCGGTCGGCAAGTACAACGAGTTCGAGAACCTGCGCAGGGGCGGCATCCTGCAGGCCGACATCCGCGGGTATCAATACGACCGCCGCGATGTCACCGGCCGTGCGCTGGCCAACGCTTACGCGCAGGCCCTCGGATCGATCTTCACCGATCAGCTCAAGCCTTACGAGGTGGAGATCTGTGTGGCGGAGGTGGGATATCCGGAGCAATCCCCGCAGTCGGTGCTGTACCGAATCACCTTCGACGGGTCGATCGTGGACGAGCGGGAGTTCGTGGTGATGGGCGGCACGACCGAACCGATCGTCACCGCGTTGAAGTCGTCCTACCAGCCGGGTCTGGACCTGGCCTCCGCGGTCGGTGTCGCGGTGCGCGCGCTGCAGGCGGGCGTGCCGGAGGGCACGGAGAAGGAGAAGCGGGTCCTGGGCGTGAACACGCTCGAGGTCGCGACCTTGGAACAGGCGCGTCCGCGCCGGGCGTTCCGGCGGGTCGCCGATACCGCGCTGGAGCGTCTGCTCAGCCCGGCGGAGGCGGCGGACGCGTCCGAGAAGGAAGCGGAGCCCTCGGCGAAGGA